>CAZUUP010000461.1:0-5047 GCA_964623105.1 uncultured Akkermansia sp. | reverse complement strand
ATGGGGAGAAGAAGTTTTTCCGTTCCTATTATTCTTTTGCCTCCGTTCCTTTGCCGTACCGCATTTGGCGGGGCAGAGCGGTCGGTGATTTGGGGGTAGCATCATTTTCCGACGGGGCTGGGGAGGGGATGTTCAGGGGCGACGGCGGGCGTGGGGACGGGGGCGGGGGAGTGTTTTCGGGTGAAGAGTTTTCCGAGGTCGTCGAACCAGGAGTAGGCGACGGGGGTGACGAGGAGGGTGAGGAGGAGGGAGAGGGTCTGGCCGCCGATGACGATGATGGCGATGCCGCGGCGTTCTTCGGAGCCGGGGCCGGCGCCGAGGGCGAGGGGCAACATGCCGGCGACGAGGGCGAAGGTGGTCATGAGGATGGGGCGGAGGCGGTCGCGATTGGCCTGGAGAATGGCGGCGTGGCGGTCCATGCCGCGGGCGCGGAGGGTGTTCATGTGGTCGATCTGGAGGATGGCGTTTTTCTTGACGACGCCGAAGAGGACGAGGAGGCCGAGGGCGGAGTAAAGGTTGAGGGTGTTGTCGGTGAGGCGCAGGGAGAGGAGCGCGAAGGGGACGGAGAGCGGGAGGGAGAGGAGGATGGTGAGCGGGTGGACGATGCTCTCGAATTGGGCGGCGAGGATCATGTACATGAAGATGACGGAGAGGGCGAAGGCGTAGATGTATTCGCGGAAGGTTTTTTCCATTTCGCGGCCGCGGCCGGCGACGCGGGTGGTGTAGCCGGGGGGAAGGTCCATTTTGGCGACGGCGTCGCGGAGGGCCTGGATGCGGTCGGCGAGGGCGAAGCCGGGGGCGATGGAGCCGCGGAGGGAAACCTGGCGCTGGCGGTCGAGGCGGTCGATGCGGGAGGCGGTGAGGCCGGGGACGATGGAGACGACGTTGTCGAGGCGGACCATGCCGCCGCCCTGCTTGGGGACGTAGAGGCGGGAGATGGTGGGGGCGTCGTTGCGGTCGCCTTCGAGGAGGCGTAGCTGGACGTCGTAGTCTTCGTTGACGGCGGGGTCGCGGTAGCGGGAGACGTGCTGGTCGCCGCCAACCATGATGCGGAGGGCGGTGGCGATGTCCTCGGTATCGACGCGGAGTTTGGCGGCGCGGGCGCGGTCGATCTCGACGCGCAGCTCGGGCATGTTGAGGCGAAGGGTGGTATCGGCGTCGAGGATGCCGAGGTCGGGGGCCATGGCGCGGAGTTTCTCGGCAAGGAGGTTGAGGGTGACGAGGTCGGGGCCGAGGATGGAGAAGTCGAGTTCGACGGAGGCGGAGCCGGTGTTGAAGGAGGAGATGGGGCGGATACCGACACGGACGTCGCGGAATTTTTTGAGGCGTTTGCGGATGAGGCTGGCGATGTCGTTCTGGGTGTAGTTGTTTTTGAAAGCATCCCACGGGCGGAGGGTAAGGAAGCGTTTCCAGGTGAAGGTGCGCTCGGCGTGGGGCGCGAGCTGGACGTAGATGCCGGCGATGTTCGGGGTGGAGAGGAGTCCGCGGCCGCCGACGGTGGTGAGCATGAGGCGGATGGCGGGGATCTGCTTGAGTTCGGCCTCGACGAGGCGGGTGGCTTCGTCCATCGCGCCGAGGCCGGCGCCTTCGATGGCTGTAAGGCCGACGGTGAATTCGCCTTCGTCGGCGTTGCCGGGAAGGTATTCCTGGCGGATGGATTTGTAGAGCGGGTAGGAGGAGGCGATGACGGCCAGTGCGAGCACGCCGACGGCGAGGCGGTGGCGCATGGAGAAGGCGAGCAGGGCGGTATAGATGCGGTCGAGCCAGCCGTAGAAACCACGGCGCGAGCGGGGATCGTTGTGATCGCCGGTGAAGGTGTCGTCGGGGCGCAGGAGGCGCGCGCTCATCATGGGCGTGAGCGTGAAGGAGACGAGGAGGCTGACGAGGACGGCGACGGCGGCGGTGATGCCGAATTGGAAGAGGAAGCGGCCGGAGATGCTCGACATGAACGACACGGGCACAAAGATGATGACGAGGCTGAAGGTGGTGGCCATGACGGCGAGGCCGATCTCGGCGGTGGCGGCGCGCGCGGCCTCGAAGGGGTGCATCTTCTTTTCCTCGACGAAGCGGAAGATGTTTTCGAGCACGACGATGGCGTCGTCGATGACGATGCCGACCATGAGCACGAGGGCGAGCATGGTGACGCTGTTGAGGGTGAAATGGAGGGCCCACATCATGCCGAAGGTGGCGATGACGGAGGTGGGAATGGCGATGCCGGCAATGATGGTGGCGCGCCAGTTGCGCATGAAGGCGAGGACGACGAGGCAGGCGAGAAGGCTGCCGAGGATGAGGTGGGTGTTGATTTCGTGGAGGGCTTCGTAGATGTAGCGTGACTGGTCGCCGAGAACGACGAGCTTCACGTCGGCGGGGAGCTGTTCCTGGATCAGTTTGAGCTTCGCCTTCACAGCTTCGATGACGGCGACGGTGTTGGCGCCGGACTGGCGGCGAATGGAGAGGGTGACGGTGGGTTCGCCGTCGAGGCGGGCGAGGGAGCGTTGTTCCTTGGTGCCGTCCTCGGTCCGGCCGAGGTCGCTGATGCGGATGGGGGAGCCGCGGTGGTAGGCGACGACGATGTCATCGAAGTCGCGGGGATTGGCGATGCGGCCGACGGTGCGGAGGGTTTGCTCGCGCTGCGGGGTGGTGACGTTGCCGCCGGGATTGTTGGCGTTCTGGCGGATGATGGCGTCGCGGACGGCGGTGATGGGGATTTGATAGGCGGCGAGTTTGTCGTCATCGACCCAGACGTTGATGGCGCGGTCGAGGCCGCCGCTGATCTCGACTTCGCCGACGCCGAGGGATCGTTCGAGCTGGACCTTGACGACCTTGTCGGCGAGTTCGGTGAGTTCGCGGAGGGAGCGCTGGCCGGCGAGGGCGATGGTGATGATGGCGTTTTGGTCGTTGTCGAACTTGGAGATGATGGGCGGGTCGGCCTCACGGGGGAGTTCGCGGAGGATGGCGGCGACGCGGTCGCGGACGTCCTGGGTGGCGACGTCGATGTTGCGTTCGAGGGAAAAGGTGGCGCTGACCCAGGAATTGCCGGGGGTGGCGATGGAGCGGAGTTCCTCGATGCCGGCGATGGTGTTGAGGGCCTCCTCGATACGGTGGTTGATGAGGGCTTCGACTTCCTGGGGAGAGGCGCCGGGGAGGCGGGTGTTGACGCGGACGGTGGGGAGATCGACGGAGGGGAAGCGATCGACACCGAGGCGGAAGTAGCTGGCGGCACCGACGACGACGAGCGCCAGCACGAGCATGGCGGCGAAGACGGGGCGCTTGATGCAAACTTCGGCGAGGCGTTGCATGGCGTCAGCGGGTGATCGTGAGGGCCTGGCCGGGCTGGAGATTGCCGGGGTTCAGGATGACTTCGTCGCCTTCCTTGAGGCCGGAGAGAACTTCGCAGAAGTCGGGGGCCTGGCGGCCGGTGGCGACGACGCGTTCGGCGGCTTTGCCGCCTTGGGCGAGGAATACTTTTTCGATGCCGGCGAAGACGACGAGGGCGGCGCGCGGGATGACGAGGGGCGGGCGTTTGTCTTCGACGACGATCTCGGCGCGGACGAAGGCGCCGGGGCGGAGGGTGCCGTCGTTTTTCACGTCGGCCTCGACGGAGAGCATGCGGCTGTCGTCGGTGATGACGGGGCTGAGGCGGTTGATTTCTCCAGTGTGGGGGGTGGGATCGCCGGCGATGGCGAGGCGGACCCGCTGGCCGGGGCGGATTTGGAAGCTGTCGCGCTCGGGGACTTCGATGCGCAGGCGAAGGGGGTCCATGCGGACGAGGGTGACGACGGGGTTGCCGACGGAGAGGAATTCGCCGGGGCTGGCGCGGCGTTCCTGCACGGTGCCGTCGAAGGGGGCGACGATGAGGGTTTCCTTGAGTTCCTGGCGGGCGATGGCGAGGTCGGCGAGGCGTTGGGCGTGGACGGCCTGGCGACCGCGGACTTCTTCGAGGGCTTCCTGGTATTTGCTGGAGGCGACGAGGAAGCCGGATTCGGCGAGTTCGAGTTCGGAGCGGGCGAGGATGCCCTGCTCGGTGAGTTTGCTGATGCGGTCGCGATTACGCTGGGCTTCGTCGAGGAGGGCGCGGGCTTGTTTCACCGTGCTGGCACCCTCGGCGTCGAGGCGGGTGTCGAGGCCTTCGAGGGGAATCCCGAGGCGCGCGCGGGCCTGGGCAAGGAGGGCTTCGGCCTGCTGGAGGCGGAGTTCGTAGTCGTGCTTTTCGATCTGCGCGAGGGTGTCGCCTTTGCGGACGGCGGTGCCGAGGTCAACGGCGATGCTTTGAAGGCGGCCGGCGACCTTGGTGCGCAGGGTGGCCTGATCGTGGGCGGCGAGGGAGCCGGTGACGGTGACGGTGCGCTCCATCGGGCGGGGTTGGACGCGGGCGGTCTTGACGGTGCGCGGGGGGGCGGCGTCCGGAGCGGGGGTTTTGGCGGATTTGCCGGAGGCACCGGCGGGGGTGGCGGGGGTGCAGCCGGAGAGGGGCAGGAGGACAAGGAGGGCGAGGGCGGAGACTTGCAATCGTTGCGGCAGTTCATGCCGAAACCACCGGACCGAGTAGCGCGTCCGGCTCCATCTCCGCGTGAGGGGCGAACGGGGAGAGGGGTGCTCCACTTTTGCTGGCCGCCGACCGTTGGGGAGCGCCTCCTCTCCCCAGCCCTCTCCTCCGTTCTGAACGGAGGAGAGGGAGATGGGAGTCACGGTGCGTACGGCACGACCAATCGCGACGACTGAAACACGCTTGGAGTGTCGCTGGCGGCTGGCGACGACGCAACGCCAGAGCCGATCTGTGAAGAGGAGTTTAATGCGGCGTAATCTGGCACTGGCGAAATGGCGGCTCAATTCATTTATCACTGCGGCGGCACTTTAAAACACCGAGCGGGGCTGCCCGAATACCGGACGGCCCCACGAGCGTGCGGGACGAATTATTTCTTTTCGACGACCCAGATATTGCGGAAGCGGACGGGGTTGCCGTGGTTTTGGAGGTAGAGGGGGCCGGGTTCGGGGCCTTCCTTGACGGGGGCGGCGGTGGTGGTCTTGGGGAGTTCGACGTCCTGCT
>CAZUUP010000460.1:0-5066 GCA_964623105.1 uncultured Akkermansia sp. | reverse complement strand
TCTGGCCACCCGCACCATCCCCGCTCACGTCAGATACGGATGATACTCCGGAATCGCCTTCTTCAACTGCACCTTCAACTCATTCGGCTCCTTCGCATACGAATCCCGGCTCAATTCCACAATCGTCCGCCGCACCTCCTCCACCGGTTTCGCCTGCGATACAAACCGCATGATCTTCGCATGCTTCGTCGGCGCGATATTCTCGCCATGATGACTCAACTCCTCGAACAACTTCTCCCCCGGACGCAACCCCGTGAACTCAATCTCAATGTCCTCATCCGGCCGCAGCCCGCTCAACTGGATCAAATCCCGCGCCAGATCCACGATCTTCACCGGTTTCCCCATATCCAGCACAAAAATCTCCCCGCCCTCCCCCTGCACACTGCTCTGCAACACCAACCCCACCGCCTCCGGAATCGTCATGAAATACCGCGTCACATCCGGATGCGTCACCTTCACCGGTCCCCCCGCCGCAATCTGCCGCTGGAAGATCGGAATCACACTCCCCGACGACCCCAGCACATTCCCAAACCGCACCGCCATGAACTTCGTCTTCCCCGGATTCGCCGCCTGCACCGCCTGCACCGCCAACTCCGCCAACCGCTTCGACGCCCCCATGACATTCGTCGGATTGATCGCCTTGTCCGTCGAGATCATCACAAACCGCTCCACCCCATACTGCAACGCCATCTCCGCCAAAACCATCGTCCCCAACGAGTTGTTCTTGATCGCCTCCGACGGCTGCTGCTCCATCATCGGCACATGCTTGTGCGCCGCCGCATGATAAACCACCTGCGGCTTGAACCGCTCATACACATACGCCATCCGCTCCCGATCCAGAATATCCGCCACCACCGGCAAGATGATTCCCCCATAACCCAGTTCGATCAGCTCCTGCTCAATCGGAAACAACTGCACCTCCGACTGATCCAGCACCAACAACCGCTCCGGGTTGAACGACGCAATCTGCCGGCACAACTCCGCACCGATGCTCCCCCCGCCCCCCGTCACCATCACCACCCGCCCCGACAACATCTGCCGGATATTCTCCGTCTCCAACTGAATCGGATCCCGTCCCAGCAAATCCTGAATCTGCACCGCCCGCAACTGACTCACCTTCACCTTGCCCGACGCCAACTGATCCATCGACGGCACTGTCTCAAACTTCAGCCGCGCCTCCTGCAAAATCCGCACAATCTCCCCGATCCGCTTCGCCGACGACGACGGCATCGCAATCACCACCTCCTCCAGATTAAATTTCCGATCCTCCTCCAGCAGCAACTCTGGCGCCCCCGCCACCGGAATGTCATGCACCCGATGCCCCCACTTATCCTTGTCATCATCGAAGAAAACTACCGGCTCCATCCCCAACCCCCGCTTCACCGTCAACTCCCGCGCCAGCGCCGCCCCCACATACCCCGCCCCCACAATCCCCACCCGCCGCGCCCGGCTCCGCGTCACACTCTGCGGCGTCAAAAACCGCTCTCGCACCAAACGAAAGCTCAACCGCACCGCCGCCAGAGTCACAAACGAAATCACAAAATCCGCCAGAATCACCCCCCGTGGGGGCGATTTCAGGAAAGAAAAATCAAGAATCCGCACCGTCCATACCAGCGCCGATCCGGCCGACAACGCGGCAAACAACCGGCTCAAATCCGGCGTGCTGAAAAAACTCAACAACCCCGCGAACTGCCGGAACACATACAACAGCACCAGCTTCAACGGCAGCACCCACGCCAGCCAGGTCCAAAACTGCCGCTGATAATCCGCCGGGACCACAAAATCGAACCGCAACCCACTCGCCATCGCCAGGCTGAAAGTCAGTCCGGCTGAGTAAAAAAACAACAAGACCCCGAAGCGTAACGCCGGGGTCAGTTTGATCCGCTGTTTTGAGTTCTTACGAACAGTCATCGCCACTGAAGGTCAGCAAAACGTGTACCAAACTCAACTTCGCACCCGGAATATTTGTCATCCCAACACCAGTCTGTTCTGGCCGCGAGTTGCCATCACCGCCGCTCCCCCCTTGGTACCTCGACATTCCGATGTCGAGCAACCCCCTGCTCCCCGCACCGTCCTCCCTTCCCCTCCATTCCCCTGCCCAACTGCCAGCCCTCCCTACCTCGCCACCAACTTTCCCGCACCCTCCCCACTCGCCGCCGTACTCCCCATAAACTCCGGCATCGTCGCATCCCCCGCCGCGCTAATCCCGTCCCGGCAAATCACCTTCCGCAACGTCAACCAGAGAATCCTACAATCCAGCCAGAACGACTGATTATCCACATACCACACATCCAACCGCAGCTTTTCCTCCCACGAAATCGCATTCCGCCCATTCACCTGCGCCCACCCCGTTATCCCCGGCGGCACCTCATGACGCCGCGCCTGCTCCGGCGAGTACCGCCCCAAATACCTGACCAGCAACGGCCGCGGACCCACCAAACTCATCTCCCCCCGCAACACATTCAGCAACTCCGGCAATTCATCCAGAGATGTCGCCCGCAGCCACCGCCCGAACGGCACCAACCGGACCGCATCCGGCAGCAATTCCCCCTTCTCATCCCGCCCATCGGTCATCGAGCGAAATTTAATCATCCGAAACACTCGCCCGCCCAACCCCGGCCGATCCTGCCGGAAAAACACCGGACTCCCCAACTTCAAGCGCACCAATACCGCCACCAGCACCAACAGCGGCACCCAAGCCCATGCGCTCGCCAGCACCAACACCAGGTCAAACGCGCGTTTCATTTCCCACCGCCACTTGCGCCTCCCGAACTCCCAATTCATGCGCCTCCCGGACCCGCGCAATCACCCGCGCCTGGTCCTCCTCCGTCAAACTGCTCGAACTCGGCAGGCAAATCCCCCGCAAATTCAAATCCTCCGCCACCGACCCTCCGATGGTCTCGTATCCCTGATACAGCTTCTGCGTGTGCATCGGCTTCCAGACCGGGCGCGACTCAATGTTTCCCGCGTCCAAAAAAGTGATCAACTCCGCCTGCGACATCCCGAACTTCTGCTCATCAATCAGGAAGCAACTTAACCAGTTCGTGTGAATGCCATATGCCGCCTGCGGCATCAACTCGATCCCCGCCAGATCCGCAAACGCGTCCCGATACCGAAACGCCACCGCCCGCCGCTGCTCCACCCGCAGCTTCAGAACCTGCAATTGGCCCCGCGCAATCCCCGCCAGCACATTGCTCAACCGGTAGTTATACCCCACCTCCGAATGCAAATAATTCAGCCCCGGATCCCGCGCCTGCGTGCTCCAATACCGCGCCTTATCAACCCAATCCTTCCGCGGCGACACCAGCATCCCGCCCCCCGTGCAAGTGATGATCTTGTTGCCATTGAACGAGTACACCCCCACATCCCCCATCGTTCCCGGCACCCGCCCCTTGTAACTCGCCCCCAACGCCTCCGCCGCATCCTCCAACACCGGCAGTTCGTAACGCCGGCAAACACTCTGAATCGCGTCCATATCCGCCGCTTGCCCGAACAAATGCACCACCGTCACCGCCTTCGGCAACCGGTTCACCACCGCCCTCCGCCGCAGAAAATCCTCCAACAACTGCGGATCCAGATTCCACGAACTCCGCTCACTGTCGATGAACACCGGCGTCGCCCGTTCATACAACAGCGGATTGCAACTCGCCGCAAACGTCAGCGTCGGCGTCACCACCTCATCCCCCGGCCCAATCCCGAGCAACTTCACCCCCAGATGAATCCCTGCCGTCCCACTCCCCAGCGCCACCGACGGCAAGCCCACCAATTCAGAAAATTCCCGCTCCAACGCCGTGAGATTCGGACCTACCGTGGACAACCAATTGCTGGCAAACGCCTCCTGCACAAACCCCAGTTCCGCCCCCCCCATGTGGGGCACCGAGAGCAGTACGCGCTTTACGTTTGCTTCGATTGTACTCATGTCATGATTCAACTCACACCGGACGCCGCACCCGCGCCGGATTCCCAAACGCCACCACCGCATCCGGGAGCGATCGATTTACCACCGACCCCGCGCCAATCACACACCGCTCACCCACCACCATACCCGGAAGGATAACGCTGCCGATTCCCACCATCGTCCCGGACCCGATCGCAACCTTTCCCGCCAATCTCACTCCAGGGCATAGATGCACATTATCACCTATGACACAATCATGATCCACCGAAGCACTCGTGTTGACGATCACATGCTCCCCAATTACCGCCTCCGGGTTTATCACCGCACCAGCGCAGACCAACGTTCCCGCCCCCACCCGCGCCGATCCCGCGATCACCGCCGAAGGATGAACCATAGCTACCGCCTGCCCTCCTCGTGCGCTTAACTCTCCGGCAATCCTTGCCCGCGCCGCGTTGTCACCCACCGCCACCAGAAAATCAAACTGCTTGAGTCCCCTCCATTCCGGACTGCTCGTGCCAATCACCGGGCATCCCAGCACTGACGTCCCTCCACCCCGATCGTCCACCAACCAAGCAACGATCTTTCCCGCCGCACGCGCCGCATCCAAGGCCACCTTCCCATGTCCCCCCGCCCCGAAAATGATGAACGGACCAGCCATCTAACGCAAACACGCACCCTCGATCACACCACAAAACCCGTCAGCCAGTTCATTCCGATCAAACTCCCGCTCCGCCAAATCCCGAGCCTTCTTCCCCATTTTCTGGCCACCCTTCGGATCAGCCGCGAGACCGCACAACGCATCCGCCAGCGCCTCCGGAGCATCCGGTTCCACCGCCACCCCGCACCCGTTCTGCCGGATCAAATCGGCAAGCCACCCCGGATAATTGCAAACCACCGGAATACCCGCGGCCACGTAATCAAAAAACTTGTTCGGCGACGTCCCGTAGTAAAATGCCGGCACATTCTTCAGTATCATCAAACCGCACCCCAACGAAGCCGTCAGCGCCCCAATTTCCGCCTTCGGCATCGGGTCATAGAAAAGGCAATTATCCAATCCCTCGGTCTTCGCCCGCAATGCCAGCCGGTCCTTCTCCTTGCCGTCCCCCACGAATATCAGCTTTACCCTCGTCGCGCTTCGTCGTTTCAACACCGCCGCCGCATCCAGAAC
>CAZUUP010000459.1:0-5068 GCA_964623105.1 uncultured Akkermansia sp. | reverse complement strand
CCGCGCGGGGCGGAAGGTCAAAGTTCAAAGCTCAAAGCTCAAAGCTCAAGGGAAAATTCAAGGAACAAGCAGGTCCAAGAACCAGGGCGGCGATGGGGATGGGGGGCGAGAGGCCACCGGAACTCGTGGGCGAGGACGGTTGCAGTACGTGTCTAGGAGCGCGGACTTCATGCGTTTCAGCGTGGGGCGCTCCGCGTCGGTGCAAACCCGCTGTGACGTATGCACGTGGAAGCGTGCGTGAACGCCGCGCGCCGGGGGGGCACCGTGTTGCCGCGCATTCGCCGTGTCTCCGTGCCGCAGTAATGGCTTGCCCGCTGCGGGCGGCGTACGGAAACTTCGCGCATCGACTCCCAGGACATGGACGACGCCATCCAATATGACGTGTTTTTGAGCCACAGCTCGAAGGACAAGACCGTCGTCCGCGCGGTCGCGGAACGACTGAAAGGCGACGGTTTGCGGGTGTGGTTCGATGAATGGGAGATCAAACCCGGCAACAACATCCCTTGGAAAATCGATCAGGGCCTGGTGCAGTCACGCATCGTCGTGCTATGCATGTCGGCGAACGGGTTCGGTTCGGAATGGACGCAACTCGAGACCAATACCCGCCGGATGCAGGACCCGCTGAACATTCAGGGCCGCATCCTTTTTTTGCGGTTGGATGAGACCCCGATCAAGGAAACGCTCGCCCAATTCCGTTTCCTCAACTGGCTGCCCGACCCGCAAAAACAGGACTATGCCAGGCTATTCGAAGCCTGCCGTCCGCCCGCCAAATCGCCGGCGGCCGCACCGGGAATTGCGCCTGAAAAACTCCCCTATCTCTGCGACCGCAGCCGCCAGGAAGAAGCCTTGATCGCCCTCCTCGAACAGGTCTGCAGCCAGCCGCGGCCGGTCCAACGCCCCATCCTCTGCGTGGTCCACGGTGGGGAAGGTGAGGCGCACGGTGAGTTTCTGGAGCGACTGGAAAAGCGGTTTCTGCCCAGGCATCTCAAGCAACTGGGGCTGGAGGGACGGATCGAGTTCCTGACGCTCAAAGAGTGTCCGGAAACCCGCGACCGGGCCGCTTTTGCGAAGCAACTGCGCCGCCGGCTGGCCGATGAATTGCAGCTCGACGCCTGCCACCACGACACACATCTGGTGGAAGCTTTCGCCCGTCGCCGCGCAGTCGTGCTGGCACCGACGCTCCACCTTACGCATCGCACGGCCTTCACGACCGACCGGGACTGCCTGGATTGGCTGCACGAATATTGGGCCGCCTTCCCGCCACTGCCTCCCGGCCTGTTTCTCATCGCGTTCGTCAGCATCAAACATCTCGCCGAGCAGCCGGCGTCGAAGCCAGGCGGGTTGCGCTCGCTGCTGCCGTTCGCCCCCAAGCCGCCACCGCCCCTCGATCCCCGCGAGAAGATTCGCGCCTTCATCGCCCGCAACGCCAAGCCGGAACCGCCCGTGCATTGCCACGAACTGCCCGAACTCGAGTCCATCTCCTTCGAGCATCTGAACGACTGGTCCCTGATGAAGGAAGTGCGGCACCACTTCCCGCGGGGCATCAGTGACCAGCAGCTACACGACATTCTCGGCCACCAACCCCAGCGCCCCATGCAACTCGTCATCGCCGAACTGCAAAAGCTCCTCGACGCCCAACCCACCGCGACCCGCTAAAACCCTCTCCCCATGAAAACCCCCTACTTCACCGGCAAAACCCAGCAGCCTCCCCAGCAACCCGTCACCGTCCCGGTCGCCAATCGCCTCCGCCAGACCCATCCCGCCGGCTATCTCGCCGACCCGGGTCTGGTGGATGCCGTGAATGTCGCGCTCCTGCTCGGCCAGCCGCTGCTCCTCACCGGCGAGCCGGGCACCGGCAAGACGCAGCTCGCCTTTCGCGTCGCTTGGGAACTCGGCTTCGCGCCCCCGCTCGTGTTCGAGGCCAAGTCCACCAGCACCGCCAGGGACCTGTTCTACACCTACGATTCGTTGCGCCGGTTCCACGCCGCCCACTCGCCCGAGGCCAGCCGGGACAATCGCGACTACCTCACCTACAACGCCCTCGGCCTCGCCATCGTCCACGCGAACGAACCCGCCCTCGTCAAAGATTTTCTTCCCAAGGACTTCCAGCACCCCGGAAAACACCGCTCCGTCGTGCTCATCGACGAAGTGGACAAGGCCCCGCGCGATTTTCCCAACGACCTCCTCAACGAAGTCGAGCAGATGTATTTCCGCATCCCGGAACTCAACAACGCCCGCCTCGCCGCCGAACCCGACCTCCGCCCCATCCTCATCATCTCCAGCAATTCCGAGCGCAACCTCCCCGACGCCTTCCTCCGCCGCTGCGTTTATTATCACATCCCGTTTCCCGACAAGGCCCGCCTCGCCGACATCGTGCTCCAGCGCGTCGGGGGCTCCGAGGCCGCGCTGCGCGATGAAAAGGCCCTCTCCTGCGCCCTCGACTTCTTCCTCCAGCTCCGCGACCACGGCCACGGCCTGCACAAAAAACCCTCCACCGCCGAACTCATCAACTGGATCAACGTCCTCGCCAGCAAGGGCGTCTCCGGCGACACCGCGCCCGCCGACTTTCGCGCCCATCTGGCCGGCAGCCTCAGCACCCTGGTGAAGCACGAGGAAGACCTCGGGAAGGCCCGGCAACTGGCCGAGAAATATCCCGCCCAATAGCCTCCTCCCGCTCCCCCATGTCCGCTCCCCGCGAAACCCTCCTGCTCAATGCCGAGCAGCTCGCCGGTTTTGGCGACTGGCTCCGCGGGCAGGACTTTCGCGTCGGCACCCAGCAACTCGTCCAGGCCCAGCAACTCCTCCTCCGCCTCGCCGCCGCCGGTCTTCTGCCCGAGCAGCCCGCGCAGTTGGCGTCGCACCTCGGGCCGCTTTTTTGCGGCACGCCCGAACAGCAGCAGCGTTTCCCCGACCTTTTTCACGAATGGCTGGCCGCGGAATTTCGCGATCCAAACCTGGCCGCGCGCGTCGCCAGCCCACCCCGCAGCCGTGGCGAAACCACCGCCTCCGCCCGGTCCGGCTGGCGCTGGTCGCTCGCGGTTAGCCTGCTCGGGCTGTTCCTGATCGCCGACCTCGTCGCCGCGTATTTCTTGTGGCCGCAAGAACTCCCCGGCGTGGTGAAAACGGCCGCTGGCAAACCCGCCGCCGGTGCCCGCATCAGTTTCGGCTCGACCCAGATTACCGCGCCGGCGGATGGCCGCTTCACCCTCCCGTTCCGGCGCATCGACCCGCCCCGAACGCTCACCGTCACACTCGCGGAACACCGGCCGTACTCGGACAAAATCCGCCCCGCCGTCGGCCATGAATTGGTGGTTACTCTCCTCCCGCTTCCCGCCACAACCACCACCAACGCCTCTATCGTCACCGACACCAACGCCCCGGCGGCGACCACCAACGCCCCCGCTTCCCCGGCCGCTTTACAGCCCGTGCAACGGCTGCCGCGCCCCTGGCAGCAGCACGCCCGCTTCGCCGCCTATGCCAGCAGCCCGGTCGTTCTGCTCCTGCTTTGGTGGGGCTTCCGGCGGGCCTGGCGGCGCGTGCGCGGACGTCCGCACCTGGCGCGCGTTTTCACCGAAACCCCGGACAACCTGCGCGAAGTGCGCGTCAGCGGCGCGGCGGTCACGCTGCTGCCGGGCCTGGGCGTGAGCGAACTGGGCCGCGAACTGCGCCGCCGCCGCCGCGTGCATTCGCGGGAACTCGACCTCCCCGCCACCCTCACCGCCACGCTGCAGCAGGGCGGGATGCTGTCCCCCGTCTTCGGCTCGCGCGTCGAGCCGAATTACCTCGTGCTCATCGACCGCGCGAGCCTCCAGGACCACCAGGCCGCCCTCACCGCGCTCGTCGTCGATACCTTGCTGCTCGGCAACGTCTCCGTGGAACGCTACTACTACGACGGCGATCCGGGCTTCTGCCGCCGCGCCGTTGACCGCCCCGATGACCGCACCGGGGCCGCGACGGCCCAGACCGTCACCCTCGAGGAACTCGCCGCCCGCCTGCCCGAGCATCGCCTCCTGCTCTTCAGCGACGGCGCGGGATTCTTCGATGGCTTCACCGGCCAGCCCGCCGCGTGGGTCCGGCTCCTTGCCGCGTGGGAAGACAAGGCGATCCTCACCCCCGAGCCGCCCCGGCACTGGGGCCGCCGCGAATGGGCCATTGAAAAACTCGGCTTCCTCCTGCTGCCCATCACTCGCGCCGGGCTGACCTTGCTCGGCGATTTCTTCCGCGACCGTCCCGTCGTCACCCTCGCGCCCGCGGCCGCCCACCAGACCGCCCAGCCGTCCTTCGCCCGGCATCCGGCCCGCTGGCTGGACCGCGAGCCGCCCGCACCCGAGCAGATCACGAAGCTCTGCGACGAGTTGAAGGACAATCTCGGCGAAACCGCGTTTCACTGGCTCTGCGCGTGTGCGGTTTATCCCGAGGTCTTGTGGATTTTCACGCTCCGTCTCGGGGCCGCGCTGGTGCCGGATGACCGCGAGTTCGAGCGGTTGCTCCCACGGCTCGCCCGGCTGGTCTGGCTGCGCGAGGCTTATCTGCCCGACTGGTTCCGCGCCGCGCTGCTGGCGCGTTTGCCCGAGCCGCAGTCGCAGCGCGTGCGGGAGGTCCTGACCACGATCCTCGCGCAGGCCGGCACGGCCCCCGCCCACTCGCTGCCGCTCCGCATCGCCACCGACGAGCCGGCCCCGCCGCGCGCCGGGCGCGGCCGCTGGCACGCGGTGCGCGAATGGCTGCGGCAGCGCCGCCGCGCGCAACCCCTGCGGCAAGCCATCCCGCACGCCGCGCCGGACAGCCCGCTGGCCGACCATGTCTTCGTCCGCTTCATGTCCGGCCGCCGCGACCCCGCCCTGCTGCTCCCCGTGCCGCCGGCCCTGCTGCGCCTGCTTTATCCTCAAGGCGCAGTCCTCTACGGCCTGCGTGGCTCCGTGGCGTTGACCTGCGCCGCGCTGCTGTCGCTGGCGGTCCTGGTGGGATTGGAAACCTTCGTCGAGTTGCCGCCGCCGGTGCCCGGCCTGCCGGCTGCCACCAAGGAGCAGCCGTGGGTGAATTCGCTGGGGATGAAGTTCGTGCCGGT
>CAZUUP010000458.1:0-5076 GCA_964623105.1 uncultured Akkermansia sp. | reverse complement strand
CTGGTCGTCGAGATCGTTGCGGTCGGTCAGCACCACCAGCGTCGGGTTCTGCATCACGCGCTCGCGAATCACCCGCGCGGCGAAGAAGAGCATGGTGAAACTCTTCCCGCTGCCCTGCGTGTGCCAGACCACGCCGGCGCGACGGTCGCCCGGCTTGCCGCCGTGCATCTTCCCCGCCCAATACGTGCCGCCCGTTTCCCTGGCTCTCCCCTCGTCGCCCATCCCACTGGCCCGGATCGTTTCCTCCACCGCCACGTTCACCGCGTGAAACTGATGGTAGCCCGCGATGATCTTGTGGATGGCACCGGTGTCGGGGTTTTCTTCGAAGACAATGAAGTGGTGGAGCAATTGAAGAAATCGTTCGCGCTGGAACACCCCGCGAATCAGGACTTCGAGTTCCAAAGATTGGGGCGCAGCGTCACGCTGCCCGTCAATCGTGCGCCAGACTTTGAACCACTCCTGATTCGCCGTCACGGAACCCATGCGCGCCTGGAGGCCATCGCTCACCACCAGCGCCGCGTTGTAATGCAGCAGCGTGGGAATCTCCGCCTTGTAGGTTTGCAGTTGCGCGTAGGCGCTCCAGATCGTCGCGTCCTCATCCGCCGCATTCTTCAACTCGATCAGGCACAAGGGCAGTCCGTTGACGAAGACCACGATGTCCGGCCGCCGGTTGTGCTGCCCCTCGATCACCGTGAACTGGTTCACAACGAACCAATCGTTCGCCTGCACGTCCTCAAAATCCACCAGCCGCACATGATCGCCCGCGATGCTGCCATCGGGCCGGGGATACTCCACTGGCACCCCATCGCGCAGCATCCGGTGAAAGGCGCGGTTCGTCTGCGTGAGCGCAGGCGTCCCCACCCGCAGCACTTTTCTCAATGCCTCCTCCCGCGCCTCCTCGGGAATGGCTGGGTTCAGCCGACGGATGGCCTCACGCAATCAGCCCACCAGCACCACCTCGCCAAACGAATCCCGCTCCGCCGCCGGTTCCCCGGGCGCGAGATGCGGCCCGTGCCCGACCGCATAGCCCAACTCTCCGAACCATTCGAGGGCGGCGTCTTCGACGATGGATTCGTTGAGGCTCATACACGGGCCTCTTTCTCCAGCTTCAGCAATCGTGCCGACAAATCCGCAGGCGCGACAAAGACCATTTGCTTGCCCTTTTTGCGTTTCTCCAAGACACCGCGTTCGCCGAGATCGAGCAGGTCCGTGCGAGCCGTTTGATACACCACGTTGTGGCTCTTTTGGTGGCTGGCGAACGTGTAGCGTTGCCCCGGATGCTTGAGCGCGTTGCGTATAATTTCCACTTGCCGATGATTGAACAAATCCAGCGCCCGCATGTGTGATTCCACGTCCTTCAAATCAGCCGTTTTGCGTTCGATATAACTATGCAGCTCTCGGACCGCCCGGCGGATCACCTGCGTTTGGGCGATGATGAAATACGTCAGATCGTTATCATCCGTCTCCGTGTAAAGGAACGAGCGGCCATATTTCGCCGGTGCTTTGCGCAGAATGTTGGAGATCGAGATGAACTCAAAAAGCCAGTAGCCGCTGTGCAGCATCGCCCAGTAAAACAGCGCCCGCGCCGTGCGCCCGTTGCCGTCCACAAAGGGATGATCGTAGGCCAGCCAGAAATGCAGGATGATCGCCCGCACTGCCGGATGCACAAAGTAGCCTGGTGTCTCCCCATTCGCAAAAGCGCACATCGCTTCCATCCGGCCCGTCAGCTCCTCGGCAGGCGGCGGGGTATGATAGACTTCGCCGAAATCATCCCCTACTACCCGTTCTTCATCCACTCGGCGAAAGCGCCCTGCAGCGGTCGGATCATCCAGCGTTTTCTCCGTCACCAGCCGGTGAACTTGGAACACCAGCTCCGGCGACAGAGCAGACGCTTTCAGCGCCCGGATGCGCTGCATCGTTACATAGTTGTTCAGGATCATCTGCTCGCTGTTGTCACGCGGCTTCCGGCCCGAGCGGATCATCTCCTTCGCCACCTCGCGGGTCGTCACTGCGCCTTCGAGCTGGCTGGACGTGATCGCCTCCTCCATCAGCGAACTCACCAGATACCGGTCGCGCGTCTGCGGATTCGTGATCGGCTCCGGGATGCTCACCAGCCCGCCCGCCCCGAGATCAATCTGGTGTAGCTCTTCCATCACCAACTCCGGCACGGCGAACTGAAACGCCCCCTGCGCCGTGTCCTTTAGCGGGATCGGTTTCAGCGCATCCATCCGGGAAAGCTTCTGCACCAGCCACCACTCCCGGTGGCTGACCCCCGGCGGCGGCGTGTAGCGGCGCAGCCTGTCCCAATGCAGGTAGTGACGCTGCATCTTCGCCTCCCGCATCAGGGAAAAGAGCTGCATCAACCGCTCTGGCGGCTTTACTTCAGCCATCAGATCATTCAGTTTCGGCGGTGTTTGCGGGATGCGCATCGGGTTCTTAATAATGTTCTACTAATTCGTTGCAGATTAGTAGAACGGCCTGAATATGCAACTGAATACTAAAACGTTTCACTTTAGTAGTTCCGCCTCCGCCCCGCTCAACTCCCCGCTCAGCAGCTTCGGCAGTCCTGACCTGTCAGGATCGCGCAGCGTGGTGCGGGAGGGAATGGCCGGGTTCAGCCGCCGGATGGCCTCGCGCTCTTCCTCCTTCTCCCGCTGGGAGAGGGCCGGGGTGAGGGTGCCTTCGGCATATTCCCCGGGCGCGAGATGCGGCCCGTGCCCGACCGCATAGCCCAGCTCCCCGAACCATTCGAGGGCGGCGTCTTCGACGATGGATTCGTTGAGGCTCACGGGTTCGCGGTTTTGAGTTTAAATAAGGATTCCCTTGAAAATAAGAGGTTTGGGCGTGCTGGCGGTCGTTTAGTCGGTTTGCGTTTAAACAAGAAATCGACCCCGGAAAACGATGCTCCTGCAATCGCGACATGATGTCGCGATCCATGTCGCGACTCTCGATTCGGTGCCTTTTTGAGAGCTCCTATCCCGCCATTTTGGCGGGATATTTGGCGGGATTCGTGAAACAGCCCCTCAAGCCTGCATCTATCCCGCCATTTTGGCGGGATATTTGGCGGGATCGGCGGAGTGTGAATCTGGAGTTTCATCGGCGAATCACGCGATACTGGGTTGTCGGACCGGAGCCGGTCTTTTCCAAAAGCTTCAAATCGGTGAATCGCTTTAGATGATTGAGCGCCGTCCGGTTGGGAACCGCCATAGCGGAAGCATACTCGGTCGAGGACGTCGTCTCTCTGGTCGCGAGCCACTCCCAGCCAGTCCGCTCCGTCTTGCTCAAGCTTTTCATGACATCCTTACCGAGCACCGAAGTCGCTGCAGCCTTGCTCCGGTAAATCATCAGCACGAGCGAGTCGCCTTCCATCGAGTAGCTGGGGAGCGGGAGTCCGAGTTTCTCCGCGTGTTTCTTCAAACTCGTCAGGCCGTAGCCTTGCTCCTCGGCCATGCCCATCCGGGCGAAAACATAGTGCAGCACAGGATTGCGGCTCTTCATCGGGGCCGTGAACGAACGCATCTGATCCAGGGTGATCGGCGAAATAGGGCCGCCGGGACTCTTGATCGTGATGGTGTCCGCATTCACCACCAGTTGGCATTTCTGCCCGGCGATGTCGTAGTCGCGGTGGATCAGGGCATTCACTACGGCCTCGCGAATCATCTCGAAGGGCAGATCCACTTGCTCACGCCGCTCCATCCGGCTCCGGTCAAGCGTGCTCGGCAAAACCTTGTTCAACCACTCTTCAAGCTGACCAGGGATGAGCACCATGGCCTGCCCAAACTCCGCACGCGAAGACTTCCCGTCGGCCAACTCCGCTCTGGCGAGCACGCCGGCCTGCGGCACCGCATTCCTCGGCTCCTTGCCAAAGAGCAGAAAGCCAAAACCAGTAGGCGTGGCCGCATCGCCCTCTCCGATGAGCAGCCCTTGCTGCCGCAACAACCTGGCAAACTCGGCTGAACCCACCGCTTGTTCGATCTCCGCTTTCGTCCTGTAACGCTCCAAGGCTTTCGCGGACAAATCGCCAAGCACTACGGCTGCGATGGAATCCTCATACTTCGAGAGCTTGATGACCTCCGGCTCCGGCTTCTCCGCCTGCTGTCTCGCCCACTCGAAGAATGCCTTGTTCTCCTTCGCGATCACCTCCTGCAAATCGCGATCAAACATGTGAACCGTCACCCCGTGCCGCTTCAGGTGTTCGATGCCTTTGCCTGCCACGGTCGGATTGTCATCCTCGATCCCCACCCAGACTTCCTTGATCCGGGCGCTGACGATGTGCCGCGCGCATCCGCGCTTGGGATGGTTGCGGTTCAAGCAAGGCTCCAGCGTGGCGAAGAGAACGCTCCCATCCAGCTTCTCGCCGACA
Source organism: uncultured Akkermansia sp. (assembly GCA_964623105.1). Taxonomy (GTDB): domain Bacteria; phylum Verrucomicrobiota; class Verrucomicrobiia; order Limisphaerales; family BJHT01; genus BJHT01. Next base: position 713 of record CAZUUP010000458.1, on the reverse strand, counting down.
CATTTTCTCTCCAGCAAGGTGAACTCGGCATGATTACCTTCGCGCAACTCGCCGCGGGCGGCAGTCTCGATGGAGCCATCCGGCCTGACGAGCACGGCACCAACCAACGGGTTTGGCTTCCCGTCGGTGCGCTTCTCCGCCACGGAGGAACGCATCACCTCGATGGCCTTCTCCATCATCTTGCGCGGGTCTAATTTCGGTTTGGCAGCCATAGGTTAAAGAGGGTTCGGCATTCTTGTTGAAAAAACAGATTCGCTCAATGCCGGGTTCAGCCGCCGGATGGCCTCGCGCAAGCGCCCCACCAGCACCACCTCAGAAAACGAATCCCGCTCCGCCGCCGGTTCACCCGGCGCGAGATGCGGCCCGTGCCCGACCGCATAGCCCAGCTCCCCGAACCATTCGAGGGCGGCGTCTTCGGCGATGGATTCGTTGAGGCTCATATTGTGGCTACTCGTCTCTCCGAATGAGACCGCTTTGAATGAGACCGCTTTGAATGAGAGCATCGGCAAACGCTGCCGCAGAGCGACACGCGTATTCGGTCCACTCGTGAGAACGCTTATATCCGACGATGTCGCTCAATCCTCTAATGGCTAGAACCCGAGTCTGACCGTCGGCTCCGTAGCGTGCAGCTCGGCAGACGCCGCCAAGCTCCATCTCGACGCCCGAGGCATGGCGAGCTGTTTGCCTCCACTGAGTGGCAAGCACGGTATCCT
>CAZUUP010000457.1:0-5079 GCA_964623105.1 uncultured Akkermansia sp. | reverse complement strand
ACGCCACGGTTGGGACTGTACGAACTTTCGCAAAGACCGACACGAGGGGCTGATTCCGCGTGGTTGAAACCGCTGCGAGCGGGCCGCCCGCGCTCCGTCCCGGAGGGACACCGCAGGACATTAGCCGGGGGCAAGTCCGCGGCAGCGGACGCCGCCCCCGGTTGCCGCTCGTGATGGATTCGCGCCCCGGAGGGGCATCGAAGAAAGCGCCGCGTCGCGAAAGAAACGTCCTCGCGAGGGAGGTTGGGAATTTTTCTCCGATGCCCCTCCGGGGCACGGCCCTCTTACCACCCCAACCGGGGGCTACGTCCGCTCGCGCGGACTTGCCCCCGGCTAATGTCCGTTGGCGTCTCTCCGGGACGAGGGACGGCGCGGCGCTCCATGGAGCGCGGCCTTCAGGCCGCAGAGATGTGCGCATAAAACGAAGGCGTTGGAAGATGCGAACGCGCCCCGTGTGTTCGGGGCCGCTGCGGCTGATCCTCGGCGGACACAGCCGCGCTCCGGGGGCTTCTGGCCGCTGCGCTGTGGGTTCTTCGTTCATGCCCGGTCGCCGCGTTTCAATCCAACATCCCCTCCACCGTCCACCCGTCGGGTTGATAGGCGAGGCGGAGGGTCTGGCCGCTTTGCGTGGTGATGTCCCATTCGTCGCGCTGCCACGCGCCGGGTTCCCACCAGTGGCCGGACGCGCGCCACGGACCGAGGACAATCTTCAATTTCCCCCGCGCCACCGTGCATTGCAGCGCCACGGGCGTCGGAGCCGCCGGACCGGCCGTCGTGGTGACTTCGGCTTTTTCCGCCGGACGCAATCGCCGCAGCGCCACCGGACGCGCGGTCGTTGTGGCGCGTGAGGTCGCGGCGCGCGGCGCATTTTCAAAATCGGGCGGGACCATGCGAAAGGCGTCGGGGCGGTGGCTGTTCTCGCGCACGGGCGTGCCGACGCGCTCGGAACCGAGCAGCGCGGTGAGGCGCGCGATGGTTTCCTGAAACTGTTGCGGATCGCGCAGGGCCGCCTCGAACAGGCTGAACTGTTTGTGCTCCGGCTCGGCGGGTTCGATCCGCAACGTGACGGTGACGATGGCCGAGTCGCTGCGCACGGTTTCGAGATGCGTGTGCAACATGCGGAAAAGCACATCGGGCTGGCGCGTCGGCTGCGGCACGCGGAGGCGGCGTTCGAGCGGGTCGCCGGATTCGAGGCCAAGCCGGAGGACGAGCTGGCCGGCCACTTTGCCGCAGGTTTCGAGGCGCGGCGCGAGTTGATCGACAAAGCGACGCAGGAGAAAAAGCAGCGGCTCGAGGGTTTCGACGGCGTCCTCGAACTCGAAGGTCTCGGCGAATTCCTCGGCCGGGCGGACGATGTTCAGCGGTCGGCTGGCCGTGGGCGAGGCGGCGGCGAAGAGCGCGAGGGCTTCGAGACCGAGGCGGTCCATCACGGCGTTCTGCCCGAGCGCGAGCAGTTCGCCGACCGTCGGGATGCCCCATTTTTTCAGGATGTCCGTGACATCGGTGGAAGGCTCGAGCGCCGCGACGGGCAGCGACGCGATGAAGGCGGCGGGATCGGTGACGATGTGAATGCCTTCACCCCAGCGGGCCGCGTGGCGCGCAAGATTCGGCGTGGACGCGAGGCCGATGCGCGCGCGCAACTGGAAAACCGCGAGGCTGTCGCGCAGCCGCGTGGCCCAGCGCGTGAGGATTTCGGGCGCGGCATTTTTCAATTCGGCGAGGCCGCGCAGATCGAGCGTGGCCAGACCGGGCGCGGTGTTTTCCAGATGTGGCGAAAAGCCGTAGGCACCTTGCAGGAGCGCATCGGTGGCGCTGCGTTCGTGCGCGGGCGAGCGGTGGCGGATGGCCACGTCGCGGCAGCGTGCGAGCGCCTGCGTCGGGGTCAGCCCCGGCGTGATGCCGGCGGCGCGCGCAGCCGCGGTGGCGTCGCAGACGCGCGGCGTGCTCAGCGCGGGATCGACGAGGGCGACAGCCTTGTCCCACAGCTCCGGCTCGTGGCGCAACGCGGCCTGCAGCGGGAATTGCGGGATTTCAATCGCGGCGAACATGGCGGGGGTTCAGGGGCGCAGAGGAGTCCGCGAGGCGGTGCGAAAAGGCGGCGGAGCGGCATTACGGGGGCCGCCGCCAAATCCAGCAACTTGGGATTTATCGGAGCCGTTCCCCCTCACCCTAACCCTCTCCCGCCGGGAGAGGGGAAAGCTCAGGGCGCGCTTGGAGAATTTCAATGCGATCGGCTCCGATGCCGATTGCGTTGGTTCGGAAAGCTCGTTGAGTCTGCGCCAAATGGCATCGCCACGAATGCAACTAGCGCGGGAAATGTTCCTCCCTCTCCCGGCGGGAGAGGGTTGGGGTGAGGGGGAACGGCCCCAAAAAGGACGAGCGTTTCCAAGTTTTCCTGGAAGCGTCCCCATCTCTGAAGCGGTATCGGTTTTCATTCGTAGCGGCTCCCTTTTCATCCCGCTTGCGCCAGGCGCGGTTCGGCGAGTTGCGGTGTGGCACGGAGGAGTTCGAAGCGCAATTGCGCCAGGCTGTTTTCCGTCGGCACGGCCAGGGCGTGGGCGTCAAGGCCCCCGCGGACTTCGACGCGCGCCGCGACGCCGCTGGCCAGCGCGAAGGGTGTGATAAGGAGCACGGTGGGCTGGTGTTGCGCGAGCAGACGGCGGAAGCGGAACCAGACGGTGCTGGAGATTTTCCGCAACTCGCGCGCAGCGTTGAGTTTTAGGTCGAGCACGATGAGCGGGAAATTCGCATCGCGCAGGAGGAGGTCGGTGGCTTGCAGCGCCTCGGTGGCGCGGTGGCAGCGGACCCAGAGCAGGCGCGCGAGGGCCGCGGGTTCGGGAGCGTCCACGTCGAAGCTGTCCGCACCGTCCACAAGCGCTAGGAACTGGCCGTCGGTGGCAACGCGCCGGATCAACGCGTGCAGAATCTGTGCCGTGCCGGAGCCACTTCCCTGGCCGACGAGTTCGGTGAATTCACCGCGCGGCAGGCCGCCGCCGAGCAGCGCATCAAGGCCGGGCACGCCGGTCGCCAGTGCGTGCGCGGGCGTGGCCGTCATGGCCCGCGGCGCGTGCGGGAAACGCTCCGCGAGCAACTGGCGCAGTTCGATGATTTTGGCCGATGCACTCATGTTTGCCCGTTTGATAATCCGCGGGAGGGACAACTTAGCCCGCCAGCGGTCGCTGAAAACGGAAATAATTTGGTCGCCATCCTAGCCGCAGGGGTGGGTCATCTACGGGGCAAGGGGTGAAAGAAGTTTTCGCGAGCAGCCGTCTCCGGCGGCGAGACGGTGGCGTGTTGGCGAGCGCCAACGCGCAACCGAAGTCGTGACGAAGCTGACTCCCCTGGGGTGCGCATGATTTTTGTCCGTCGGCCCGCACGGGCGGTTTGACAACCCCCACCCCCCCGGTAGCCTGCACTGTGTACTCACCCTATGCTTAACATGAACCGACTGCACCTCGCGCTTTGCTGCCTGCTTCTGGCCATCAACCATCCGGCGGCGGCCGCGGATCTCCCGTTCGCCAAACGCCCGAACATCGTCCTCGTGATGACCGATGATCAAGGCTACGGCGACCTTGCGTGCCACGGCAATCCGATCATCAAGACGCCGCACCTCGACCGCTTCCACGCCGAGGCCGTGCGCTTCACCGATTTCCATGTCAGCCCGACGTGTTCGCCGACGCGCTCGGCGCTGATGACCGGCCGGCACGAGTTTCGGAATGGCATCACGCACACGATCCTCGAGCGCGAGCGACTGACGCTCAAGGCCACGACCATCGCGCAGGTGCTCAAGTCGGCGGGCTATGCGACGGGCATTTTCGGCAAGTGGCATCTCGGCGACGAAGCGCCGTATCAGCCCGACCAGCGCGGGTTTGATGAGGTTTTCATCCACGGCGCGGGCGGCATCGGGCAGTCGTATCCGGGCAGTTGCGGCGACGCACCGGGGAACAAATATTTCGATCCCGCCATCCTCCACAACCGTGTGTTCGAGAAAACCAAAGGCTACTGCACGGATGTTTTCTTCGGCCAGGCGACCAAATGGATCGCGGAGAAACGCCAGGCCGGCACGCCTTTCTTCGCCTACATCACGCCCAACGCCCCGCACGGTCCGCTCGATTGCCCCCCGGATTACGAGAAGATGTACACGGGCAAGGTGCCGCCGAATGTCGCCAAATTTTACGGCATGATCTCGAACATCGATGACAATTTCGGCCGCCTGCTCGCGCGCTTGAAGGAACTGGACATCGCGCGCGACACGCTCGTGATCTTCATGACCGACAACGGCACCGCCACCGGTGCTGCGACGTTCAACGCCGGAATGCGCGGCCAGAAGGGCACGCCCTACAACGGCGGCACGCGCGTTCCGGCGCTGTGGCGCTGGCCTGCGGCCTTCAAGGGCGGCGTGGACATCGACGCGCTGACCGCGCACATCGACATTTTCCCGACCTTCACCGAACTCACCGGCGCGACGCTCAGCGACGCGGCGCGGCAGCAGTTTTCCGGTCGCAGCCTCGTGCCTCTGCTGCGTGATCCGAAGGCGGCGTGGGCGGATCGCATTCTCTTTACGCACGTCGGGCGCTGGGAACGCGGCCAGGCGGCGGCGGCGAAATACGCCGCGTGCAGCATCCGCAACACCCGCTACAACCTCGTCAACGCCTCGCGGCAGGGGGAAAAATGGGAACTTCACGACCTCAAGGCCGACCCCGGCGAAAAGAACAATCTCGCCGCCGAACGCCCCGAGGTTGTGCGCGAACTCAAGGCCGCCTACGACCGTTGGTGGGAGGAAACGCAGCCCTATCTGGTCAACGAAGACGCCGTCGGTCCGAAGGTGAATCCCTTCAAGGAACTCTACTGGAAACAATTCGGCGGCGGCCCCGGACCGGATGACATCAAGCCCGCCAACGAACAACCGAAGCGCAAGAAGAAGTCGTGAAAGCAGGCGCTGATTTTGGAGTGCGGGGACTTGTCACCGCTTTATCGAGGCGACTTGTCGCCGTCGAACTGCGGGAGGCGTGGGGGAGCGCTGCGGCATCCACGGCTCGCGCCAGCAGGGGCGCGCGGGCGAGATCGGAAGCGCGCGGA
>CAZUUP010000456.1:0-5099 GCA_964623105.1 uncultured Akkermansia sp. | reverse complement strand
CCCCAATCCTCCCCCCAACAACACCCCGGCCGTCGCCCCGAGAAACGTTGCCAACCCGATCGGCTCCACCTCCTGCCACGGCACGATTCGGCGGAAAAACTCGGGCGCCAGCTTGCCCGCTCCATAGCCAAACGCCCCGCCCATCACCATGCCCGCCAGCGCACAGCCCGTCACCACCAGAAACACCTGCTTCCACGTCATCACGCGCTCCACCCCGGAAGCTCCGCCAGATCGGCGCGCCACCTCAGGCCAGTTTCAACGGGCCGCCTTCGCACAGCGACGCCTTGCCGAAAGTCTCGAGCTTGTGCCCCATCGCATGAGCCAGCGCCAGGTGCAACCGATTGTGCGCCACCCCGTTGAACTTCACCGATCGTCCCATCTCGAAACCGAACCCGCCCCCGAGAAGCACAAACGGAATGTTGTCCAGCGTGTGGGAATTGCCCTTCCCGAGCTCGTTCGTCCACACGATCAGCGTGTTATCCAGCATCGTCCCGCCGCCACCCGGCTCCGGTGTCGCCGCCAGCTTCTGCGCCAGATGGTTCAGTTCGCCCGCAAACCACTTGTTAATCTTGATCAGCTTGCTCTGCGCCGTCTCGTCCTTGTCCGGTTCGTGCGACAGGGCATGGTGACCGTCCTTGATGTCCAGCCAGTTCATCCGCGCGGAACCCACCGACTTCGTATATTGCAACGTCGCCACCCGTGCCATGTCGTTCACGAAACTGTTCACCAGCAGATCAATCTGCATCCGGCTCAGTCGCGGCACATTGTCATTCTGGTCCGCAATCCCCTCCTCCAAGCCCGGCGGCGTCACCCGCAACGTCTGTCGCCCTGACTCGCTCAACTCCCGCTCCATCTGCCGGACCAGCGCTTCGTGCTCCTCCAGCAAACGCCGGTCCTCCGCACTGATCAGCTTGCCCACCTTGCGCAAATCCTCCCGCACCGCATCCAGCACACTCTGCAGGTTTTCCCGGTTCTTAATCTGGCCGTAGAGCTTCTGGTACATCTGGTACGGATCTGAAATTGGCGCCACCGGCTTGTTCGCCCCCGCATACGACATCCGCGTCCACGGATCCGCCCGGTCCGTGACGCCCACCCCAAACTCCAGCGATCCAAACCGCGTCCGCGTCTCCTCCCGGCTCTGCAAAAAGTTCTTCAACTCCTGGTCGATCGAAATCCCGCTCGCCCATCCGGCCGGCGTGTGCGACCCGCCCTGGATGTTCCCCGGAAACAACTCGATGCCCGTCAACAGACAGCTCATCCCCCGCATGTGACTGTCGCCGTCACCCCGCACCTTGTTGCTCAATCCGCGCAAGACCAGCATCCGGTCCTTGAAAGACTCCAGCGGCGACATGATCTCCTTCAGCTTGAAATCCTTGCCCTCCTCGTCCGGCCAGAACGCCGGCGGAATCGTCCCGTTCGGGCTGAACATCACAATCAACCGCTGCCGCGGCCGCGCCGGTGCACCCAAACCCAGGCTGGGCAACCCGACCAGAAACGGCAGCGATGCGGCGGACAGGCCGACGCGTTGCAGGAATTGACGGCGATGAAGTGTGTTCATGGTTTCTGCTCCGGATTCTTTTCAAAACTTTGCACGGCGGCCAGCGTAGCGATTTCGACAAGCAGTTTCTGCATGTTGTATCCCGTCGCCACAAACGACTGATGCAGCCGGATCATCGTGTCAGAACCGTAGGCGAGCATCGGCTGTTTGACAATCTGGTTGAACAGTTGTTCGACAAATCCTCGTTGCCCCCCCTCGCTCCGCACCGCGAACTCCGCCACATCCCGCGCCCCGCCCAACCGCACCTTCTCCCCTTCGTCCGTCAGATACTCGCTCACCGGGTCAATCGACCGCTCATTCTCCCGCGTCCGGAACCGTCCCACCGCATCATATTGCTCCAGGCTGAAGCCCAGCGGATTGATCACCGCATGGCAGCCCTGGCAATCCCGCGGCCGCGTCAGCTCCGTGATCTTCTCCCGCATCGTCAGGTTCGGCGCGAAATCTGCATCCTTGAACGCCACCGCCATCGGCGGCGGACGCAACGAGCGGCCGATGATGTTTCGCGCCAGAAACACCCCCCGATGGATTGGCGAACTCGACTTCGGATACGCAAACGCCGAGAGCAGGTAGGGATGCGTCACCACCCCGGCCCGCTGCTTCGGATCTTGCGCCACCTTGACGAAATCGCCCGTCCCCGCCCCCGCCACCCCGTAAAACTTGCCCAACCGCTCATTCAAGAACAAATGATCCGCCAGCAGCAGCCGCCGGTAATCCGATGCCCCGCTCCAGAACACTTCCTCCAGAAACAAATCCAGCGACACCCGCAAATCGGCAATGATTTCCGGCGTGAAACCCGGGTACAACGCCCCGTCCTTCGCCACCACCTCCGCATGATCTAGCTGCAACCAGTGGTGGAGGAACTCCCGCACCTTCTCCCGCGCGCGAACGTCCGTGAGCATCCGTCGCGCCTGCGCGCGCACCTGCTCATGACTGCGCAACATCCCCTGCCCCGCCAGCTTCGCCAGTTCCTTGTCCGGCCCGGAATCCCACAACGCAAATGACAACCGCTCCGCCACCGCAAAGTCATCCCCTTTGCCCGGATTCAATCCCAGATAAAGAAAACGCGGCGACTTCAACGCCAGCAGCACCACCCGCGTCACCCCGTCCGCCTGCTTCGCGGAACTCTTCAACGGTGCCGTGACATAAACCCGTTTTTGCTCCTCGGTTAGGGGCCGCCGAAACGCCGCCGCCACCAACTCTTCGCAAAATGCCGCCACCTTCATTGCGCGATCTGCGTCCCCCGGCTTGCTCCGCGACCAGCGGTCCAGATTCCGCACCACCTCCCCGGCTACTCCGATCGCCGCCTGCGTCGTTGCCTCATCCCAAGCCTTCGAAACCGAAACCCCGCGCTCGTAGCCCACGCTGCTGTCATCCGGCGGAAACGGCGTCGTCACCACAAACGTCCGCGTTCCGCTCACCGGTGCCAGATTCCTCGCCGGAATCAACTCCCGCGGGCGATGCGGCGGCTGCCACTCCAGCGCCACCGCTGCCGACTTGTCCTTCGGAGATTTGAAAAACTCCAGCCGCAACGGATATGCCCGCCCCCCCAGCAGCTTGAGCCGGGCCCGATGCTCATCGAGTTGCCCCGACGCCACGCCCGCATCAATCAGTGGCACATCTTCATCATTGAGCCACAACCGCGCCCCATTTGGCGTCCGTAAAACAATCTCATACTCGCCGCCGTCCTCCGCCAGCAGCGATCCCCGCCAGTTGATGGAGAACCCGTTCGTGCTCGGTTCCATCCCCTCCGGCATCCCCTTCCCGAAATCAAACCGGACCACCCGGTCCACCCGCTCGATCGCTCCCTTGTCGCCGCCCCGGCCCTTGGAATACTTCGCCCGCAACCCCCGCTCCTGCCCCACCACGGGATCCGCCCCCACGAACCGCTTCAAAATGTCCGCGACCGCGATCGCATACTGGCGGTTCGTCAACCGCACCAATTCCACCCGCACCGGATGCAACCGCGTCCACGCCGCCGGCGAGTAAAAATCATCGTAGATATGCTGGGCTACCGCTCGCGCATCCTCCCCCACGCACTTCTCCGGCGCCCCTTCCGGCATGCTCTTGTGAATGTAGCGCGTCAACTTTTCGACCGACCACTCGCCGTGCAAGGCCTCGCCGAACTTGCCCTTCACCCCCTCGCCCCGCGCACCGTGACATTCCGCACACAGCTTCCGATAAATCGCCGCGCCATCCGGACGCGTTTGCCCCAATAAAACAACCGGCTGGCAACCAAGCCAGCCGGTCACAAAAAGACACAACCACCGAACCAATCGCAATGGCGCCATATCCCGGGTCCCTGCCACAAAAACTACGGTGACCACGGCACCCGGCGCTCCCCTCACAACGCTGCCGCCGGGGGAACTGGCGCTGCCGCCACCGCCTTCGCGGCGCGCATCCGTTCCCAACGCGCCTTCGTCGCCGCGATAATCTTGGCCCGACCCTCGGCGCTCAACTGCCGCTTCGCCTTCTTCGGTGCCACCGCCCCGGCTTTGCCGCCACCCTTGCCAGCCCGCGTGCGCGCCCACCGCGCCCTCGCTGCTGCCGCAATCCGCGCCCGACCCGCCGCGCTGATCGTTCGCCGCCCGCCGCGACCCTTTGCCGCCGGAAGCGCGACCACCGCCTTCGTTCCGCCCACCGCCGCCGCCACCACCGAGGGCGGCACCCCTTGACTCAGTGCGCGATTAATTTGCGCCAGACGCTGTTCAATCCGGCCCTTTTCCTGCAACAGAGCAGTCTGTGCAGCCAAAAACTCTTTAATAATATCGTTTGCCATGCCCACATAATGCCCATATCCGCACCGGGAGCAAGCGCGTTTTCGTTTCCAATGCGCTCCCCGAATTCTCCCGACCGTTTCTTTCCGGTCCCGCCCTTCCGCGACTCCCCACCTTCACCGCCACACGCCCGCACCGCTTGACCCACGGCAAATAGGCGCGTAGAACCTTCCCGTCCGGGGAGCCAACCGGCCAGAAACGTCACACGAATCTGGCGAAGGCTGAGAGTTCGGCGCGGGAGCGCTGAAGACCCATTGAACCTGCTCCAGGTAATGCTGGCGAAGGGATGCCCAGTCAAGGCACCACCTCCCAAGCCTCCGCGAGCTAAGTAACGGAACCTTTGATCTTGGCTGAACAAATGCAACTGGCATCCGGGACCACACGTCTCTGGCGTGTCGCTTCCGGTGGCCCGCCGGAAACCTCGCTCTCCGTTCGCCGCGGCCCAAATGCCGCGGGGAACAATGGCCGAAACACCAGCACCCGCCGGACCATCACGAGGCCACAGGTGAGCCCCACGGTCGCATTCTTAACCTTCCGAAAGTTAACCCAACACCCCGAACACCTATGATCGCCGACCCCACCACCTCCTTCGAACCCCACAGCTCCGAACAACTGCCCGCCAGCAAGAAGATCTACGTCGAAGGCAGCATCCACAAAGACGTCCGCGTGCCGATGCGTGAGATCGAGGTCACGCCTACCAAGTCCTACACCGGCGCGGTCACGCCGAATGATCCCGTGCGCGTCTATGATTGCTCCGGGCCGTGGGG
>CAZUUP010000455.1:0-5113 GCA_964623105.1 uncultured Akkermansia sp. | reverse complement strand
CCCTCGCAGGTGGACACCTTCGACCCCAAGCCCCTGCTCGACCGCGACGACGGCAAGCCCTACCCCTTTGCCAAACCCCGCGTCCAATTCGCGCCCACCAACGAACTCCTCAAATCCCCATGGAAATTTCAAAACCACGGCCAGAGCGGACTCCCCGTCAGCGAACTCTTCCCCCACGTCGCCCAGTGCGTCGATGACCTCTGCATCCTCCGCTCCCTGCACGGCACCAACGCCGCGCACGGCGGCGCGCTCCTCAAACTCCACACCGGCAGCGACAACTTCGTCCGCCCCAGCATGGGTTCCTGGGTCACCTACGGACTCGGCTCGGAAAACCAAAACCTCCCCGGCTTCATCACCATCTGCCCCACCTTCGCCCACGGCGGCGTGAACAACTGGGGCTCCGCGTTTCTCCCCGCCGCCTATCAAGGCACGCCCCTCGGCAACGCCACCGTCCCCGCCGGCAACGCCACCGTCCGCCACATCAAAAACTCGCGCCTCACCCCCGCCGAACAACGCGCCCAACTCGACCTCCTCGCCGAGATGAACCGCGACCACCTCGCCCAGTCCGGCGCGAACCTCGCCCTCGAAGGCCGCATCAATTCCTTCGAACTCGCCTTCCGCATGCAGATGGCCATGCCCGAAGCCCAGGACCTCTCCGGCGAAACCGACGCCACCCGCAAACTCTACGGACTCGATGACAAAGTGACCGCGAACTTCGGCACCCAATGCCTCATGGCCCGCCGCTTCGCCGAGCGCGGCGTGCGCTTCATCCAGGTCACCCACAGCGACGGCGACGTGCAATGGGACCAGCACGGCGCGCTCAAAAAGGGCCACACCAAAAACGCCGCCGAAGTGGACAAACCCATCGCCGGCCTCCTCAAAGATTTGAAATCCCGCGGTCTCCTCGCCGACACCCTCGTCCTCTGGGGCGGCGAATTCGGCCGCACCCCCGCGGCGCAAGGCGGACGCGACGGCCGCGACCACAACCCCGACGGCTTCACCATGTGGCTCGCCGGCGGCGGCGTGAAACCCGGCACCGCCTACGGCGCCACCGACGACTACGGCTGGTTCGCCACGGAGAACAAAATGCACATCCACGACCTCCACGCCACGCTCCTCGCCCTCCTCGGCCTCGACCACGAACGCCTCACCTACCGCCACGCCGGCCGCGACTTCCGCCTCACCGACGTCGAAGGCCACATCGTCCGCGACATCTTCGCCTGAACTCAGGAGCGCGGGCGGCCCGCCCGCAAGTGTCCCGCCTCCACCCGTCCGCCACGAACTCGTTCCCCCGGCACCAAGCCGGCGACCGGCGATCCAAGTTTGGAGTGCGGTGACTCGTCACCGCTTTCTCAAGGCGACTTGTCGCCGTCGAAAACCCACAGACTCAACCAGCGAATGGTGCCTCCACCACTCGCGCCAGCGTCGGCGTGCCGGCATGTCCGACAGCGCTCGATCACCCGACGCCGACCAGTCGCCTGCGCCAAAGCAGCAACCAGTCACCGCACTCCAAACCGCGCCTCGTCCACGACCTGATGATCCTCTCTCCAAAAGCGCGACCTCAATAATTCTAGCTAGACAGGCCAGAATCGCCGCGCCACCCTCCCCGCATGAAAAGCACCTGGCAACTGCAACAGGCCAAAAACCAGCTCAGCCTCCTCGTCGAGGACGCCCTGACCAAAGGCCCCCAGACCATCACCCGCCACGGCGAACCCGTTGTCGTGGTTGTATCGGTGAAGGATTTCCAGCAAGCCCGCAAACCCCGGACGAAGCTCTCCGAGTTCCTCGCCGACTCGCCGCTGCGCGGCTCGGGCATCAACCTCGAACGCGTCCGTGACTTTCCCCGCGAGGTGAAGCTGTGAGCTGGCTGCTGGACACCAACGTCATTTCCGAACCCCACCAGCGGACGCCCAACCGTGACGTGATGGCGTGGCTCGACGCCCAGCCCGAGTCGGAACTGTTCCTCTCCGCGCTCACCCTCGGAGAATTGCAACACGGAGCCGCGCTTCTTCCGGCAGGGACCAAGCGCCATCGCCTGCTCAATTGGATCAACAACGACCTCCGCCAACGCTTCGCCCGACGCATCCTGCCCGTGGACGAACGCGTCAGCCTCATGTGGGGCAACCTTCGCGCAGCCCACTGGCGGCAACCTCTCCCGACCATCGACAGCCTCCTCGCCGCCACCGCCCTGGCGCACGGGCTCACCCTCGCCACCCGCAACACCGCCGACATGGCCCGTACCGGCGTAAGCGTCTTCAATCCGTGGGATCCATAACTCCGGTAGCTCTGATCCATTCCCATCGGCCGGCGACTATATCGGAGAGCCCGCTTGAAACGTCCAAAGCCTGACACAACCGGTTCCCCACCCTCCCCGCCACCCACTGGCCCCCCGCCTCGCCCCTCACCGCTTCCCCGCGCCCTTCAGATTTCTGTCCGCGAAATTCAGATACTGCTCCCAGTCATACTCCAAAACATCGTGTTTCCCCGTCCGGACATGATACCCCATCACCTGCCCCACCGGCCGATCCACCCCCGGCCAATCCTCCACCCCCAAACCCGGCTTCCCAAATAACCGATACACCGGCTCCGCATGTTTCACCGCCAGGAACTCCCCCTTTGGATCCGCCCACGTGTCCTCCACTGCACTTGCCACATAAACCGGCCGCGGTGCGCTTAACGCCACCAGCATGTGCGCATCCACCGGCAACCCCGGCACATCCTTGTTGAACCGCTTGTAATTCGCGCAGAACCAGTGCGGAAAACTCGTGTTGATCCGCTCCACCGTCTCCCCGAACCACCGCCGCGAAATCGCCGCCCCGCTTTCCCCGGAGTTGTTCGAGATTACCGCCGCAAACCGCTCATCACTCGCCCCCGCCCACAACGCCGCCTTCCCCATTCGTGAATGCCCCATCGCCACCACGCGCTTGGCATCCACCGCGGGATCCGTCTCCAGATAATCCAGCGCCCGGCTCAATCCCCACGCCCACGCCGCCACCGCACCCCAGTCATCCGCCGCAAACTCCGTCTTCCCCGCCTTCTTCAGAAAATACCCCCGCACCCCGTGCCGCCAGCCCTCCGCGTAATCCGGCTCGATGTCCGCCCGCGGTATCGACGCCAGCGCATACCCTCGCGCCAAAACCTGCTCGACACCCCAACTCCCCGAGCGCCGCTGCCGGGTGTTCTCCGCCGGCTTCACACGCTCCGACCGCTTCTCCTTCCCATTCCACACCCACTGCTCATGAATCGTGATGCCGGGATCACCCGTCACCGTGTGATTCCCCTCGAAGTTAACCCCTACAAATGCCGGCACCGGCCCCCGCGCACCGTTCGGCACATAGAGCAATAGATGCATCACCGCCGCCTCCGCCTCCGCTCCGAAACGCACCGTTACCTCCTTCCGCGTCGCCTTCCCACCCAGCGCCTTCGCATCCACCGACGTCACCTCGAACTTCATGTCCGCCGGCCGGCCCGGACTACGCCCGTGCATGTGCGTCTCAAACAGGCGCGCGATCTCCGGCCGGCGCTTCGTTTTCCAAGTCTCGGCATCCGTCACTTTTTCCCCGCTGGCCAGCATCAAAGGATCCGGCAGCACATACGTCCCCACCTTTGCCTCGTCATAATTGAAACCTGCCGGCTGCCCGAAACTCTGCGGACACTCGGAAATCAGCCACCCGACCACCCACACCACCGCCACCCGAAACGCGATCAGATTCATAATATCATTAAGTTCGCCAACCCAACCCGCCAACCACGCCGACCGCCACGCACTCTCAACGATCCCAGCCTTATTTCCCCGCCAGCAAGAACCCCCGCCGTCACTCCGCCGCCACGCAGAACAATGTCTTCTCGCCACGCAACAACAAGCGATTGCCCACCGGCACCGGCGCCGCAATCACCCGCTCACCCATGTTGTTCTCGCTCAGCACCTCGAACTTCCCCTCGATCCGCGCCACAAACACCACCCCATCCTCGCGCGCCGCATAAACCTTCCCGTCCGCAATCGCCGGCGACGAATAATAATTCGCCCCGCTCTTCGGCAACTGTCCCGTCCACTCCGTCTTCCCGCTCACCGGATCAATGCACTCCACTTCGCCCCGATCCCGGACCAGATACACCTTGCCCTTGTACTCCACCGGCGTCGGCACAAAGGTCCCCGTGTCCTCCCGTTTCCACGCCCGGTGCGTCCCCGTCACATCCCCGCTCCCACCCAGCTTGATGCCATGCAGGCGCGACCCGCGCCCGTACGGCACCACCGCCATTTCCCCCGCCAACACCGGCGACGACACCGCCACCCAGTTCTTTTGCCCGCCCGGATTGAACTCCCCCGCCGACCACAGCACCTCGCCCGTCGCCGCCGAATGGGCCGTCAGATGCTCCGCCCCCCATACCAGCAACGCCTCTGCTCCGCCGTGCCGGATCACAATCGGCGTCGCGTAACTGTGGTCATTCTCCACCGGCGTCTTGTAATTCCGCGCCACCTTCCACCGCAGTTCCCCGGTCCGCTTGTCCCAGGCCGACAGCCACGATTCCCCCTGATGCAGCATCGCCACCACCACCGACTTCTCCGTCAACACCGGCGAAATCCCGTAATCCCAATACAACGTATCCCGCCCGTACTTCTCCACCAAATTGGTCCGCCACAAAACCTTCCCCGCGAAATCAAACGCCGCCAGATTCCCGCTCTTGAACGACGCGAACAAACTCACTCCATCCGTCGTTGGCGAAGGATTGCACCCTGACCCATTACGATGCTTTCCCGGCCGCTCCGCCCCCACCGTCGCCCGCCACAACTCCTTCCCCGCCCAATCAAACCCCAGGAATGCATCCTGCCCCTGCACCGGCGCCGTCACATAAATCCTCCGCTCCCACACAATCGGCGTCGAACACCCCTTCCCCGGCAATTCCGCCTTCCACAACATGTTCTCCGTCCCGCTCCATTTTGCCGGATAACGCCCCACCTCCGTGCTCCCGTTGTCTCGCGGACCCCGCCAGCGCGGCCAATTCTCGACCGTCGCCAACTCCGCCGCCTCCACCGCCCACCCCCACCCCCTTCCCGCCCACGCCAGAATAAATTCTTTCGTTATACTCAAAGGTTCCCCTTTCCACGCTCCCC
>CAZUUP010000454.1:0-5115 GCA_964623105.1 uncultured Akkermansia sp. | reverse complement strand
TCTCCCCACACCCTCTCCCCGTTCGTGCCTCACGGGGCGAGGGAGCCGGACGCGCGGTTCGGGGCGACGATCGCGGCACGAACTTTCGCAACGATTAATCCGAACTCCGAAATGGAATCGCCGCAAAAAACGCAAAGAGACGCAAAGAGAGGGTTTTGCGCGGCAGTCCGAACGGCGCGAAACAGTTCCAGTTCACGCGCGGAAAAGGTCGAAGATTTTTGCGTTCTTTGCGGCCAACTCGGGCGTTCGGGATTAATCGAGCATGAGTAAACAGGCGTCAGCGGGTGGGGAGGAGCGGGGCGGAGTCTCCTTACGGCGTCTCGTGCAAGGGGAGCGGCGCGTGGGGTGGGGGTTGTTTTTCCTGCTGTGGTTTTCGTTCAGTTATTTTCATCAGCCGTGGACGGGGGTGAACCAGGTGTCGCGGCTGGATTTGTTGCACGCGGTGTTCAAGGAGGGGCGGCTGGAGATCACGACGTATCATCAGAACACGATGGACAAGGCGGTGCAGGGGAACCGGTATTTCAGCGACAAGGCGCCGGGGGCGGCGGCGCTGGCGGCCCCGGCGTTCGGGGCGGCGGCGTTGGGGTTGAAGCTCGCGGGGACGGACCTAGATTCGTCGCGGGGCTGGCTGGTGTCGAGCTGGGCGGGGTGCGCGGGGTCGCAGGCGTTGTTGGGGGCGGCGGGGGGCGTGGCGTTGTTTTTTCTGCTGCGGGGCTGGGTGTCGGCGGGGGCGGCGTTGGTGACGGCGCTGGGGTTGTCGCTGGGGAGTTTGCCGATGATGTATGCGACGACGTTGTTTTCTCATGCGGCGGTGGCGGGGTTGCTGGGGGTGGCGGTGTGGGCGTTGGGGATGGGGAGCCAGAAGTCAGGAGTCGGGAGTCAGGAGACAGAAGCGGGAGGGGGAATGGAAACAGGAGGCAGGGGGCAGGGGACAGGAGGGGACAAGCTGGGGAAGGCGCAAGTGCAACGGCCCTCCTCTCCCTGGCCCTCTCCTCCCGCGACGGGAGGCGAGGGGAAGGGAGCCGTGTGGCGGGAATGGTTGGCGGGGTTTTGTTGTGGGTGGGCGATTGCGAGTGAGTATAGCGCGGCGTTGGTGTGTGGCGGGTTGTTGTGGCTGGCGTGGGAGCGGGGCGGGTGGCTGACGGTGTGGCGGGTGGCGTGGGGGGCGGTGCCGGCGTTGTTGCTGATTCCGGCGTATCACTGGGCGTGTTTCGGGAGTCCCTTCACGCTGGCGTACGGGCATGAGGCGGTCTTGAAGGGGATGAACCGGGGGTTGTATGGGATCACGTTTCCGCCGGAGCTGGGGAATGCGTTCGAGATGTTGTTCAGTCCGGCACGGGGGATTTTTCTGTGGACGCCGTTGCTGGGGCTGTTGGTGGTGGGTTATCCGGTTTTGTTCGCGCGGTCGCGGCGGGCGTTCTGGCTGTGTTACGGAGTGCCGGTGGCGCAGGTGGTGGTGCTGGCGGGATATTATGATCCGATGGCGGGCGGGACAATGAGCGCGCGGTATCTGGCACCGGTGCTGCCGTTGCTGGCGGTGCCGCTGGCGCTGGGGGTGGAGCGGCTGCGGCGGGTGGGCTGGGGGTTGCTGGCGGTGTCGGTGGGGCTGGCGCTGTCGGCGGCGGCGCTGGGGCTGGCGTTGCAACGGCACCAGCAGGGGAATCCGTGGGGGAGTTTTTTCTGGCCGGCGTGGGTGGGCGGGAATTTCAACAGCAATCTCGGGGCGGCGGTGGGGTTGCAGCGGTATTGGGTGCTGGCGCCGTTGCTCGTCGTGTGGGTGGTGGTGGGCGGGTGGCTGGTGTGGGAGACGCGGGGGAGGAAGGATGAAGTATGAGGGAGGAATTATGAAGGCGGATGCGCGGGGTTTTACGTTGATGGAATTGCTGGTGGTGATCGGGATCGTGGGGTTGCTGGCGGCGTTGATATTGCCGAGTCTGGGAAGGGGGAAGCGGTTGGCGAAACAGACGGAGTGCATGAACCGGCAGCGGCAGTTGACGCTGGGTTGGAACATGTACGCGGAGTCGCACGATGACCGGCTGGCGCCGAACAAGAACTGGATGGGCACGGCCAGTCCGGTGCGCACGAACTGGGTCGCGGGGGCGATGACGGTGCCGACGGAGGCGACGAACACGACGTTGCTGATGGACCCGCGCGAGTCGCTGCTGTCGGAATACGTGCGGGATGAGCGGGCGTACAAATGTCCGTCGGACCGGAGCCGGCTGGTGCGGAGCGTGGGCATGAATCATTGGCTGAATCCGATGAACGAATTCGGGATGCCGAATTTCACCGGCGGGCTCGGGACGAATTACGTGACCTATCGAAACCGCGCCGCGATCCGGAAGGCGGAGGCGATCTTTGTGTTCGTGGATGAACGGGCGGACAGCATCAACGACGCGTTCTTCGTGGTGGACCGGACGAACACGGGGAACATCCTGGGCGTGGGGCCGGTGACCCCGTATTATATCGTGGATTACCCGGCGAGTTATCACGACGGCGCGGCGGTGATCAGTTTCGCGGATGGTCATGTGGAGGCGCATCGCTGGCTGGAGAGCACGACGACCCCGCCGGAGGGGATGGCCGTGCCGCGGGTCCATACGAGCGCGACGGACCGGGACATGGAGTGGCTGCAACAGCGGGCGACGGAGGAGCGTTAGAGAAGCTCCAAGGATAAAGCTCAAAGCTC
This sequence comes from uncultured Akkermansia sp., assembly GCA_964623105.1. Classification (GTDB taxonomy): domain Bacteria; phylum Verrucomicrobiota; class Verrucomicrobiia; order Limisphaerales; family BJHT01; genus BJHT01. Next base: position 2,432 of record CAZUUP010000454.1, on the reverse strand, counting down.
AAGGAAAGCCCCAAGGGCGAGCCGCGCGTCGGCGTCGTGGACATCCACCTTCCCTGCCGGACCGGCGTTGAGCGAGGCTGCCCCCGTCACTAACTGCATCGTCGGGGCGGGGAAAGGTCGATCTGGAGTCTGCTCGAAAGGTCGCCCGCTTCGCTGGCGATGGAGCCCGGAGTTCTATGTTTACGCGGTCCCCGGGAAGATGCGCGACATCCGAACCGCAGAAAGGCGGAAATGCAAAGCAGGGTTTTCGGACAGGCTCCGGGGAAGTATGGGGGCCGGCCCGATTCGCACCCCGGCTCAATTCGGACGCCGGCGCGGCCCGAGGTTCTCGCGCAGCTTCTCCCACTTGGCCTGTTGCTCGGGGGTCAGCAATGGCTTCACCTTCGCTGCCGTCTCTTCGCGCAGTTTTTGATATTTGCGCACCCTGTCTTCCTGTGGCAGGTCGGCGTTCTCCCGCAATTCCCGCAGCTTGCCGAACTCCTCGACAAAGATGGGCCGCAACTTCTCGCGCTGGTCCTCGGTCAGCTTCAATTCCTCGGCCATCCGCTGCATCGCCTCGCGCGCCGCCGTCGCCCCGCCCCCGCCCGCGGCATCGCGTCCACCCAGCAGCCCCGGGCGCAGCTTGTCCCATTTCGCCTGCTGCTCCGGTGTGAGGATGGCTTTCACCTTCGCGCCCACCGTCTCGCGCAACTCCCTGAATTTCGCCACCTTCTCCTCACGCGACAGCTTATCGTTCGCCTGCAGCGCCCGCATTTTCTCGCCTTCCTCGCGGAAGATCGGGGCCAGCTTCTGCTTTTGCTCCTCCGTGAATTGCAGCTCCTCCCCCAACCGGCGCATCATCTCACCCCGCTCCGCGCCCGGCGCTCCGTCCCCGCCGCGTCCGCCCGGCCCTGGTAGAAACGATTCGCGCAGCCCGGCCCACTTCTCCTGCTGCTCCTTGTCGAGGACCGCCTGGATTTTCTTGTTCGTAGCCTCGCGCCACTCCCGGAATTTCTCGATTTGCGGTTCCTGTCCGGCCTTCCGGTCCCCGCGCATTTCCCGCAGTTTTTCGACCTGCTCCTGAAGGATGCTCCGCACCTCGGCCTTTTGATTGTCGGAGAGCTTCAGTTCCGTGGCCAGTTTTTGCATCCGCTCCCGCAAGCCCGTCTCGTCGGCGAGTTTCTGAACCGTCTCTCGCGAGCTCGCCGCGTCAGCATCCCCACCCGCGCCCGGGGGGCGCCGCTCGGGTTTTGGGTCCGCCGCCAGGGCGCCGGAAGCCAGCCACAGTGCTCCGCTGAGCGAAACCAAGGTCAAGAACTGCATGGGTGGGGTCTTCATAGAATCATCGGTTTAATTGTTTGGGATGCGCTCCGGACAACCCGGGTTGCTGGAGCGTCGCATCCCAGCTAACGACGATTCCGGCCTGGTTTGGTTACAGGGTCCCGCAAGCTTCGGTGGAAACCCTTCCCGCGCCGCCGCCGACGAACCTCTCCGAGCGAACCGGATTTTGGCGCAATGGGCTACACCTGTACCACCGGGTTCTCCAGCGTTCCGATTCCCGAGATGTTGATGGTCACCACGTCCCCGGGCTGCAAGGTGAAGCCATCCGGCGGCACGACCCCGGTGCCCGTCAGCAAGATCGCCCCGTGCGGAAAGCTCTGGCAGCGAAACAGGAACTCCGCCAGCTCGGGGAACGTCCGTTTGATCTGTCCCACGCTGGTCTCGCCGGCGAACTCGATCTTCCCGGCGCGCCGGATCGCCACCCCGATCACCCATTGCCGCGCCTGTGCCTCGCTGGCGTTCACCGTAATCCACGGGCCGACGGCACACGATCGCAGGTAGGTCTTGGCCTGCGGGAGATAGAGGAGATTCTCCCCCTCGATGTCCCGGGAACTCATGTCGTTGCCGATCGTGTAGCCGGCGATGTGTCCGCGCGAGTTCAGCACCAGCGCCAGTTCGGGTTCGGGGACATTCCAGCGCGCGTCCCGCCGGATCCCCACGCCGTCGCCCGGTGCCACCACCTTTTCCGGGAGCGACTTGAAAAAAATCTCCGGCCGCACCGCGTCGTACACCCGGTCATACGCGCTGGCGCTGAAATCCGATTCCTCCATCCGCGCCTTCTTGCTTCGCAGGTACGTCACGCCAGCCGCCCACACTTCCTGCCCGTCCACTGGTGCCAGCAATGTCACCTCGCTCACCCGGTGCTGCGGCAGTCCCTGGCTGGAAAGCTGCGTCAATTGCGAAACCAGTCCCTCGAATTCCAGCAAAGACGACAGCCGGTCCACGCCCTCGTCGGTGAGATCGAGAACCGTCACGCCATCCAGCGACAGGCCGACACAGACTTGTTTCTTGGGATTCAGGAAGCGGCAAAGTTTCATAGCGGTGCTCGTAATTTGCCGCCGAGCATTAACCAAGCGCCCGTCCCGGCACAAACAATTCCCACAGTTGCGCCG
>CAZUUP010000453.1:0-5125 GCA_964623105.1 uncultured Akkermansia sp. | reverse complement strand
TCCCACGATCCACCGCGCACGTTGCATCCCGAAGTTGGCGGAAACGAACACGACCGCGCACGGGCAGGTCCCCGCCAGGCGCATCTCAGTTCTTTGCCATGACCAGTACGCGCCGTCTCAGTCCCGCAGGGACGACCGATAATAGCCCAGCACTTGAGTGCTGGGTTGGCAACCGGTGACCCGAAAAGTCCCGGCAGGGACGACAGAAACGGGAGATCGCGCGACTTCTTTCGTCCCCGCCGGGACCTGGTTCGCTTCCGACGCGGCCCAGCACTGAAGTGCTGGGCTATCGTCTTTCGCCCGCCGGGCTGTATCGAAGCCACTCCGCCAGGGACCGCACCCGCCCTCAGATGCCGTTTCCGGCCACCCCCCGGAAAACCCGCGTCGCACAAAATCACACAAAGTTCCCGCGACCTGTGTGCGCGCCCCGACGCCGCCTGCGAATGCGCAGCCAGCGACACGCGCGGGTGCCTGTGCTCCCCCGTTTACCGTTCGCTCGCTCCATCGTGTTCGCATCCACCCGGCGGCCCCACGCTGAAGCGGCATAAATGCCGCGCTCCCGTCGCGCTTGCGCGCCCCCGCCGTTTCGAGTACGAACATCGGTGTGGATTCACCCGCTTCAACCCCCGGCGCGCCGTGTCCCCGGCGCGTATGATTGCCTGACTCGCGACTCATGGCCGACCACCTGCCACTGATTTTCCGCGCCATCCGCGAAGGCAAATGCCTGCCGTTTCTGGGCGCGGGCGCATCGGCGGGCTACCAGCACAACGGGACGGCGGTGCCGGGAATCCCCCTCGGCGGGCAGTTCACCAAGCTCTTCAATCAGCGGTACGGCCTTTCCACTGGCAGCGCCGCCAACGCCACGCCGTGAGCACGAAGATCAAAATCTTCCTCTCGCATAACAGCGCTGACAAACCGGCGGTGGAGACGCTCGCTTTCCGCCTGCGAGCTGTCGCGGAGAACGACATCGAGCCGTGGCTCGACAAGTGGAATCTCATTCCCGGCGACCCCTGGCAGCAAGAACTCGAAAACGAAATCGGCACCTGCGCCGTCGCCGCGGTCTTCGTCGGGCCGCACGGATTTGGCCCCTGGCACCACGAAGAAATGCGGACGCTGATCAGCCGCCGCGTCGAGGATCGCACTGGCAGCTTTCGCGTAATCCCGGTCCTCCTGCCCGGAGCCGAACGCGGAGCGCGCAGTTCCCTCCCGAAGTTTCTGGTCAATACCACCTGGGTTGAGTTTCACCACACGCTGGATGACGACGCGGCATTCCGGCGGCTCGTTCTCAGCATTCGCGGCAAGTCGGACGACCCTCCTCCGCCCCCCGGTGCCCTCGCCGCGTGCCCCTACCGCGGCCTGAAATACTTCGACATCGGCGACGCCCACCTCTTCTTCGGACGCGAGGCCGTCACGGAATGGCTCGTGGACGATGTCCGCAAGCCCCTCCGCGCCGGCAGCGAAGCCCCGCGCTTTGTCGCCATCCTCGGCGCGTCGGGAAGCGGCAAGTCCAGTCTCGCCCGCGCCGGCCTTTACGCGGCGCTCAAGAAAGGCGCGATTGAAGGCAGCGAAAACTGGCTCTTCGTCCCGCCGCTGCGACCGGGAGCGAACCCGCTCGAAAGCCTGGAAATCGAATTTCTCAAAGCGGCCGCCGGCAGTCCGCACCTCGCCTCCGTTGCCACCCACCTGAAGGAATTGGCCACCAACCCCGCCGCCCTCCATCGCGCCGCCCGGCAGCTTGTCTCCGATTCCTCACCGCCCCGGCGCGTGTTCCTGTTCGTGGACCAGTTCGAGGAAATCTTCACGGAATGCGACAAGGCCGGGCTGCGCAGCCAGTTCCTCGCGGCGCTTCTCTATGCCGCCCGCGAACGCGGCGGACCGGTCATCGTCGTCCTCGCCATGCGCGCGGACTTCTACCCGAAGGTCGCCGCGTTCGAGGAGTTGGCCCGCGTCATGGATCAGCACCAGTTCCTCATCGGCCCCATGAGCGAGGCCGAACTCCGACAGGCCATCGAAGTCCCCGCCTACCGGGCGGGGGCGGACTTCGACCCCGGCCTCGTGGACAAACTCATCGAGGATGTCCGCGGGCAACCCGGTGCTCTCCCGCTGCTCCAGCATGCGCTGGCTGCGCTCTGGCGGGAACGCATCAACGGTCGGCAGCTTACCCACGACGCCTACCTGAAAATGGGAGGGCTTTCGGGTGCCCTCGAAAAACACGCCAACAAAATCTTCGACGACCTCACTCCCGCCGAACAGAAGCTCTGCGAACATCTCTTCCTCCGCCTCGTCCACCCCGGCGAAGGCGCGGAGGACACGAAACGCCGCGTGCCGCTCGCGGAGTTGACCTCGTCCGGCAATCCGGTGGTTGTCGCGAAACTCATCGCCACTCTCGCACAGGAGGACAACCGTCTCATCGTCACCGAGGGCGGGGGCGGGCAAAAGAGCGACGCCCCGGTTGCCCCCGATGCCAAAAACAATCTCCACTCCGCTTCGCCCGCCTACGTTGAAGTCGCCCACGAAGCCCTGATCCGCTCCTGGTCCCGCCTGCGGAAATGGATTGATGCCGACCGCTCCGGTCTCCGCACCCACCGCCGCCTCACCGAGGCGGCGAAGGAGTGGGAAGACAAACGCCGGCATCCCGAGTTTCTCTACTCCAGCGGACGCCTCGCCATCGCCCGCGAATGGGCCGTGAAACACCGGGACCAACTGACCAAACTCGAGGACGAATTTCTCGCCGCGAGCCAGAAGGAAGAGAACCGGGTGGCACGCGCTCGCAAGTCCACCAAAGCGGTGCTCACGGCCTTGGTCATTGCCCTGCTTGCCATTCCCCTCGGCGGAATCTCAACCTGGGTTTGGATTCAGTACCACACCTACACGGCCGAAATCGGCTGCAAGGACCGGCCCGACGAACTGGTCATCACCCGGCAGTTGAAATACGGCGCACCACTCTCGGTCTCCACCGGCTTCACCCGCGACCTGCTGCTGGCCGGTGGCGTCACGAATTTTGGTTTCGCCGTTCCCCAGGCGGTGGCCGATTGGAGCACCCTCGAAAGCCACCTCCACCCGCTCGCCAAAGCCCGCCTTCAGCTTGCCACCCGCCTCGACGCCATCGCCCCAGCGGTCGCCAAGAGCAACACTGAAGAACTGGCCCGAGTCGCCACCGCAGTCAGCCAGGACGTCATCCGGCATCCCGACATTTCTCTTCTCGCCGCCGCCGATCCGAATGCGTTCGACTATGTCGTCAGCCTGCTCCGCATCGGTGATCCGGCCACGAAACGCGCCGCCGCCGAGGCGCTGGGCAACCTCGGGAGGCAGGTGCCGCGCGAGCGTCTTGGGGCGGTCACGGACGCGCTGCTGGCGGCGCTCACGGACAACAACTCGGACGTCAACGATGCCGCTGCGACTGCGCTGGGCGGGATCGGAAAGCAGGTGCCGCGCGAGCGTCTCGGGGCGGTCACGGATGCGTTGCTGGCGGCGCTCATAGTCAAGGATTCAAAGTACAAACGCGCCCACGCGGTGGCACTGGGCCGCCTCGGCGAAGAGTTGCCGCGTGAGCGCATTGGCCCGCTAACCGACACGCTGCTGGCGGCGCTAAACGACAACGATTGGCTCGCGGGTTCCGCCGCCGCGGAGGCGCTAGGCGGCCTCGGGAAGCAGTTGCCGCATGAGCGCATTGGCACCCTCACTGACGCGCTGCTGGCGGCGTTCAAGGACAAAGGGTCGCACGCCAAATCCGGTGCCGCGTTCGCGCTCGGCAACCTCGGAATGCAGGTGCCGCAGGAACGTGTCGGCGCGGTCACGGACGCGATGCTCGCGGTGCTCACGGACGACGGTTCAACCGACAAAGCCGCCGCTGCATTTGCGCTGGGCCGCCTTGGGAAACGGTTGCCACGTGAACGTATCGGCGCGCTCACGGACGCGCTGCTGGCGGCGCTCAAGTACAACAGCCTCTTCAGTGGGTTCGTCAGAGGCGCCGCTGCGGAGGCGCTGGGAGACCTTGTGGAGAAGCTGCCGGACGAGCGAATCGAAGAGGTCACGACCACGCTGCTGGCCGCGCTCAAGGACGACTTTGCGTATGTCAAGAATGCCGCGGCGTCCGCGCTGGACGGTATAGTGCAGAAGCGAATGCGCGCGGCATCTTTCACGGGTCTCCCAACGTCAGTGGAAGATCTCGTGGGTAACCTATCGAGCGAGCGGGAACAGGTGATCACAGACGCACTGAAGGCGGCGCTCAAGGACAACCTCGGATTCGCAAGGCGCGCCGCCACGTCTGTGATGCCGGGATACCTGGAAAAGCTATCGGGGAAGAACGTCGGCGGACCCACGGACGCGCTGCTAAAGGCACTAAAAACTAGCACTGCGGAACCACGCCGCGCCGCCCAAAGTCGCGCCCTTGCGGCTGCCCTGGGCCGTCTAGCGGAGAAGTTGCCGGGAGACCGCGTTGCGGCGGCCACCGATGCGCAGCTAGCGGCGCTTAGGGACAACGATGCGGGCGTCAAATGCGTTGCTGCGGAGGCGCTGGAAAAGCTCGCCAAGCGGATCGATCCAGCGCAGCGAACCGAATGCATTCGCGCGCTTGTCGAGACCGCACGGGAGCCAGCACGCGAAAACGGGTTTCCCGGTTCACACGAAGAGCTTCGGAAGGCGTTCCATGCCAGCCTCCGGAAACTAACCGCGGTTGACTCCGCGCCAGAAAACCGAGTGCTCCTCAAAAACTTGGAACATCTCGACAGTCGGGAACGCGTGCTCGCCATCTACACCCTGCCGCGCCGCGGGCTCGCGCCAGCCGAGTTGGAGCAAATCCGCCGCCTGCGGAACGACCCACAAAATCGCCCTTGGGTCCGCATGGCCGCGCTCGAAACCCTCGTGGAAATCGCCCGCGAAGCCGAGGCTGTGGCCCGCGACAAGGAAGAGGCGGCGAAAGCGGCTGAGGAAGAAAAGCAGAAGAAGGCCGGTGCCAAACCCGCGCCCCCGCGCTGATCCCCCTCGGCATTGGGGTAGGCACAACGGTTTGAGCCTTGCCCCTCCCGCCCACCGGCCGGGCGAATTTCCCGCATCCGGCTCTCAGTCCCACAGGGACGACCGATAATAGCCCAGCACTTGAGTGCTGGGTTGGCAACCGGTGACC
>CAZUUP010000452.1:3148-5171 GCA_964623105.1 uncultured Akkermansia sp. | reverse complement strand
TGCCGCCGCTGGCGCTGCACCATGAGGTAGGCGCTGCGTTTGTTGGTCTCATAGACGGCGTTGAAGGGTCCGTGCTGGGTGAACTTCCATGTGCTCTCGGCAGGAAAGGGATGCGCCTCGGCGGGTGTGAGATCGAGCTGGCCGGAGGCGGTGAGCAGGCTGTCGCGCATCTCCTCGGCGGTGAGGCGGCGGCGCGGAAAGTGCGCGAGCAGGCGGTTGTCGGGATCGGCGGCGGATGGCGCGGCGCCGGCGCGTTGATACACCGCACTGCTCAAGATGAGCCGGTGCATGGCCTTCACGCTGAAGCCGTTCCCGACGAACTTCGCCGCGAGCCAGTCGAGCAGTTCAGGATGCGTGGGCAGTTCGCCCCGGGCGCCGAAGTCGTTTGAAGAGCGCACGAGGCCTTTGCCGAAATGCCATTCCCAGATGCGGTTCACCATCACACGGGCGGCGAGCGGCGACTTCACGATCCAGTCGCCCAACTGCTTGCGACCGCTGCCGGCATCCGTAGGCACGGTTTCGCCTCCGAGGATGGACAGCCAGCGGCGCGGCACTTCATCGCCGGGCTTTTCGGGATCGCCGCGCTGCTGAAAGCGGGCGTTTTGCGCCTTGGCATCCACCACCGCATAGGCCACGGGAATTACCGGCATCGGCCCGACATCGACAGCCTTAGCGACATCGACGGACCTGGCTGGCGGCGATCGGCCCAAACTGACGAGCGCAGGCCCTGAGTCTGGGGACGCGACATGGTGCAACTCGAACGCTACACCATCAAGATTCGCCGGGTGCACATCCGCCACGCGGCCCGTGATCGAAACTTCGCCATCCAACGGGCTTACCCAAGCGACGGCCACGGGGCGGTTGGGCCCCGGATGCACGAAGAACGATCTGGCCGGAAGCGTGGTCCAGACCGTCACCTGCTGATTGGCCGAGTTCACGAAGACCGAGGGCGTGTCGCCGAGGCTCCATTTCTTCAAGGCACCATTGCCGTTGATGGAGTCAGCCTTCTCGGTGAGAAAGACCGGACCCTTGGGCGTGACTTCGATGAAGCACCATTCGGCTCCGTCACGGCCGGGATGGGGATTCTGCTGCGTGAGGCCTTGCACGAGGTCCGCCACGCTCCACGCGCGCCCGGCACCGCCCGCCTCCCGAATGTTCCACTCGACCAGCGTGCTGTCCGCCCCGTGATTGGCATTCGGCAGGACCGTGAGCCGGAGAATCTCGCCTTTGCGCACAGCGACCTTCTTCAACGCATCGCCAGCCACTTTCGCGAAGTCCACGGACTGACCCTCGCCTACCGGGGCGCTGGCGAGGAGCCGCGTGTTCTTGGTCCCCGCATCGCCCAGGGCCTTCTGCGCGGGGCTGGCGACCTCCGCCCGGCGCTTCCGTTCAGCCTCGGCCTGCGCGGTGCGCTCGCGCCAGGGCTTCATCATCGTCTCCACCTGCGCGGCGGGAATCAGTGGCACCATGTCGCGCGGCTGGCCCTTCGGCTCGCACCCGGGAAATGCGAAGCGCGTGCTGCTGAAGATGCCATAGAGAGCGTAATAGTCCGCGGCGGTGATGGGATCATACTTGTGATCGTGACAGCGGGCGCAGCCGGCGGTGAGGCCGAGAAAGTTCTTCCCTAGCGTGTCGATCACATCCTCGAAGGTGAGGTGCATGTCCTTGTCGATGTCGTGGCCGAATCGTCGTGCGATGGCGAGATAGCCGGTGGCAATGATGCCCTCGCCGCGCTGCTTCGCCTCCGCCTGGTCGAAAAGGATGTCGCCCGCCAATTGCTGGCGCACAAAGTCGTTATACGGCATGTCGCGATTGAAGGCGTCCATCACCCAGTTCCGATAGCGCCACGCGTGCATCAGCGGCCGGTCGGTGTTTTCGCCAGCCGTGTCGGCATAACGCACCAGATCCAGCCAGTGTCGCCCCCACTGGACGCCGTATTGCGGCGAGGCGAGGAGGCGCTCGATGAGCTTCGCAAAGGCGTCCGGTGAACGATCCGCGACAAACGCTTCCACTTCTTCCGGTC
>CAZUUP010000452.1:0-3048 GCA_964623105.1 uncultured Akkermansia sp. | reverse complement strand
GCGCACCCACTCAGTGAACGCCGCGATGTCTGCGGCCGGCAGTTTGCCGCCCTTCTTTTTTGGCGGCATCGCAAGGTCCGGGTCGGTGTGGCGGATGGCCTTGATGAGCAAAGACTCGTCAGGCTTGCCCGGCACAATGGCCGGCCCGGATTTGCCCCCCTTCGCCCAACCTTGCCGGGTGTCGAGCAACAGGCCGCCCTTGGAATTCACGCCCGAGTGGCATTCGTAACAGTGCTCCACCAGCACCGGGCGCACCTTGGACTCAAAGAAGGCGTGATCTTCGGCCAGCAGTGCCGCGGCGTAAAACAGCACGCCGACTCCGAGGGTGCGGACGAGGACGTTTCGCTGGAGATGGAAGGCATCCATGGGGTGAAGCAGGACAGAAGCACCGGGTCACCCTTTGTCCGTTACAGTCTTCGATTCATCGAACGTGGTCACCGGCACGCTCGCGGGCAGCCACTCGCGCCAGCCGAGGACATGCTCGCGCATCTTGCGCTCGCAGACCGTCGGCGATTGCGTGCGGAAGCACTTCAGCAGGTCCCCATGGGTGGCGACTGTCTCCTCGCGGGTGCCGCGGGTCTGGATCTGCTTGGAGCGATGCAACCGGCCCAGCCAAAGCTCCAACTCATTGCGCAACGACCGCCATAGCTTCAGCAGCCGCGCATTCCCGCTCGCCTCCAGGATGATCTCATGAAAATCCAGGTCCAGATGGGTCACTTTGACGAGTGACGATGCCCGACCCGTGGCCTCGATGTTCTTCTCCAATGCCGACGCGTCCTCCCGCAGGGCCGGGGCCGCCAGGCGCGCCGCCGTCGGTTCCAAAGCCAGCCGCAGCACCAGCAATTCCTCGAAATCATGGGGCGACAACTGCTTCACATACGCCCGGCCGGTCCCACTGAACACGACCAACCCGTCCCGCTCCAGCGCGAACAGCGCCTCGCGCACCGGCACCCGGCTCACGCCCAGCTCCCGTGCCATCGCCGACTCCGCAATCAGCGCGCCGGGCTCGATCACGCCATCCACGATGCGCTCGCGAAGGATGTCTGCGGCATGGTCGGTGCGGGGTTTGGCAGCGGAGGGCAAGTTCATGGGGCTCATGGCAGGCTGTGGATTAAACGGTATACCGAACTGGACTATTCAGGTGGTTTCAAAAATCGCGGCTGTAGCCGGCAAGCCAGCCGCCATCCACGGGAATGATGGCGCCGTTGAAGTAGGAACTCTCGGGGGCGGCGAGGAAGAGGACGGCGTGGGCGATTTCCTCCGGCTGCCCGGGGCGGCCGAGCGGGACGTGGGCGAGCATGGCCTGGACGCGATCGTTGAACTTGCCGTTCTCGCCGTAGAAGAGCTGCTTCGTGCCTTCGCTGAGGATCGAGCCGGGCGCGATACAATTCGTCAGGATGCCCTGCGAACCCAGTTCGATGGCCATGGTGCGGGTGAGGTTCACGACACCTGCCTTCGCTGCGGTGTAGGCGCACTGAAGCCGCGCGGGGACGAGGCCCATGACCGAGGCAATATTGATGATGCGGCCGGATTTGCGCAGGAGCATGTGACGAGAAACGGCCTTGCTGACGAGAAAGAGGCCGGTGAGATCCACGCGGAGGATGCGGTCCCATTCCTCGGCGGGAAATGTGTCAATGTTCACGCGGTGGGCCATGGTGTTGATGCCGGCGTTGTTGACGAGGATGTCGAGGCGGCCGTGCGCGGCGATGATCTGGCTGACAGCGGACTCGATCTCCTTCTCGTCGGTGACATCCATGCGTAATGCCATGGCTCCGGGCGTGACGGCGGCGAGCCGGCGGGCGCCTTCAAGATTGATGTCGGCATAGACGACTTTGGCACCGTTGGCGGCGAGCGAGGCGCAGATGGCCTGGCCGATGGCTCCGGCGGCGCCGGTGACGAGGGCGACCTGGTTGTCGAGTTGGACTTTCATGAATCGGGGGAATTACGCGAGGCCGGACAGGGGGTGTTCGATGAGCTGACGGAGGGTTTGCAGGAAGCGGGCGGCGGCAGCGCCGTCGTTGACGCGATGGTCGAAGGTGAGGCTGAGCGTAAGTCGGTCGCGTGCGGCGAAGGTGCCGTCGTCGAGCGGCACGGCCTCGCGCACGATAGCGCCGATGCCGAGGATGGCGGACTCGGGCGGATTGATGACCGGTGTGAATGCCTCGACGCCGAAGCTGCCGAGATTGCTGAGCGTGAAGCAAGCGCCCTGCATGTCTGCGGCGGCGAGCTGGCCGGCGCGGGCGGCGGCGATGAGCTTCTGCGATTGCTGGGCGACTTGGGTGAGCGTGGAGGTGTCCACGTTGCGGATGACGGGGACGAGCAGGCCGACCTCGGTGTCCACGGCGATGCCAAGGTGGATGCTCTCGGGCAGCAGGAGGTGATCGTCCGCCCAGGCGGCGGCGAGCATGGGATGCTGGCGCAGAGCGGTGGCGGTGAGTTTGACGAGAATGTCCGTGAAGCTCGGCACAATGCTGGCGCCCGTGGCTTTGAATTGCGCACGCAGTGTGACGAGCTGTGTGGCATCACACCGGCCGGTGATGGTGACAGGCACGGTGGTCTGGCGGCTGTGCATGAGCCGCGCGGCGATGGTGCGGCGTGTTTGCGTGAGCGGCACCTTCTTGAAACCAGTGGTGGAGGGAACCAATGCAGCGGCGGCGAGGACGTCGCGCTCACGGATGCGACCGCCCTGCCCGGTGGGTGAGAGCGTGGAGAGATCGATGTGGCGCTCTTTGGCGGCGCGACGGGCGCGGGGAGAAGCGGGGCGGGAAGCAGCAGATTCAGGAAGAACGGCAGGTCTAGGCGGGCTTGCCGAAGGCTCAGTAACGGCGCAGAGCTTTTGGTTTTCGGTTTTCGCGGGTGGCAACTCCGAAACTGGGGAAGCAGGCTTCGGAGAGAGTTCCGCACCGCCCGCGGCGACAATCTCACCCTGGGCGAGCAGCCAGCCGAGGATGCGGCCTACTTGGACCACGTCGCCTTCCTTCGGCGCATCGGGCGCGAGGCGGAGGATGCCATTGTCGGTGGCTTCCACGTCTTGCGCGGCCTTGTCGC
>CAZUUP010000451.1:0-5181 GCA_964623105.1 uncultured Akkermansia sp. | reverse complement strand
GCCGTCGGCGGCGGGGTCGCGGTGCTGCTTCATCTCAAACCCCAGCTTCATCAGGTTGCCTCCCGGATTGGCGACGCCGACTTCAAGGCCGTCATGCAATTCGCCCTCATCTCGCTCGTCATCCAGCCCATCCTCCCCAACCAGTTCTTCGGCCCGTTTCAAGTCCTCAATCCCTATCGCATCTGGCTGATGGTCGTCCTCATCGTCGGCATCAGCCTCAGCGGCTACATCATCTACCGCCTTTTCGGCGAACGTGCCGGCCTGCTCGCCGGCGGCATTCTCGGCGGCCTGATCTCCAGCACCGCCACCACCGTCAGCTATTCCCGCCGCACTCGCGATGCCGTCAGCCTCGCCGGCATGGCCTGCTTCGTCATCCTCGTCGCCACCGCCGTCATGTATTTCCGCATCGTTCTCATCCTCGGATCCACCGCCCCCGGCTTTCTCGCCCAGGCCGGTCTCCCGCTTGGGATCATGTTCGTGGCCACCACCATCATCTCTCTCAAAGCCTGGTTCTCCAACCACAACGAACCCGCCACCCTCCCCGAGCAAAGCAACCCGACCGAGATGAAGACCGCCTTGGCTTTCGCCGGCATCTACGCTCTCGTCCTCCTCGCCAGCGCCGCCGGCCGCGAATACTTTGGCGAACGCGGCCTCTACGTCGTCGGCATCATCTCGGGGCTAACGGACATGGATGCCATCGCCCTCTCGATCACGCAGATGGTCACCAGTCAGCGCATTGACCCCGGCGTCGGCTGGCGGGTCATCCTTGTCGCCTCCCTGAGCAATCTCGTTTTCAAAACCGGCGTCATCGCACTCATCGGCTCCCCCCATTTGCTCCGCAAGATTAGCCCGCTCTTTGGCCTCTGCTTCGCTGTCGGCGCCCTCCTGCTCTGGCTCTGGCCAAAATGAGCGGCAGCCGTTGCCATTGCCAACCTGCCATCCCCAGAGCCTCCGCCCCGCCATCGCCCCAATTTCCCCCGGCAGTTCGCCTCACCCCTGCTTGAATGCCCCCTCCCTACCGCCGTCTAGCCTCGCGGTCATGATTGACTCCGTAACCAACCTCCGGCTGCTCCTGCTCGCGCCACTTCTGGCACTTGCCGGAGCCGCGTCCCTTCGCGCCGCCGATTCCCATCCCGGTTTCGAACGCGCCCTCCAGCCCTTCCTTCAGCAACATTGCCTCTCCTGCCACGGCGAAAAGAAACAAAAGGGCGAACTCCGTATCGACACCCTCTCCCGCAATTTCCTCTCCGGCGTCTCCGCCATGAAATGGGCCGAAATCATGGACCGCATCAGCTCGGGCGAAATGCCGCCCAAAGGCGAACCCAAGCCACCCGTCACCGAAGTCTCCCCTGTCGTCGAATGGCTCGCCGCCCGGCTCAAGGAAGGCGAAACCGCCCGGCTTGCCCGCCGCGAACGCGTCTCCTTCCACAAGCTCACCCGCGAGGAATACGCCCACACCATCCGCGACCTCCTCGGCGTCACCTTCGACTACGCCGACCCCACCGGTCTCTCCGAGGACGAAGCGTGGAACGGTTTCGAGCGCATCGGCTCCGTCTTGTCCGTGTCGCCGTCCCATATCGAAAAACACCTCGCCGCCGCCGAGACCATTCTCGCCGAAGCCTTCCCCGAAACCACCGCGCCTCCTGCCGGCAAGGGCCCGCGCAGCCGCCCCTCCTCCATCGAATTCCGCAAGGACGGCTTCGAACTTCGCGGCGGTGGCAATCGCGCCGACCTCGAAGCCCGCGGTCTCCTCGACAAGGTCCGCGTCGAAATGTGGCCCGGCCACGACCTCACCCGCGCCAGCCCCGGCAACATCCCCGTCGCCGGCCACTACCGCATGCGCGTCCAGCTCAGCGGACTCAAACCAAAGAACGGTCGCGCCCCCCACCTCGCCGTTTACGCTGTGAACCTTGACCGCATGCTCCATGAACAGGATGTCATCGCCCCCGAAGACCGCCCCATCATCGTCGAGTTCACCACCCATCTCCCCGCCGGGCACCTCAATATCCGCTTCAGCAACGACACGCCCGGCCCCTCCAACCTCCCCCGCTCCGGTCGGGCCGGCAATCACTCCTTCCTCAGCATCAAGGATGGCCGCCTTCCCTGGCAGATGAAGCTCACCGACGAAGACGGCCAGCCGCTCCACCCCTTCCTCATCGTAGATTGGATCGAATGGACCGGCCCGCTCCAAGCCGACGGCCCCACCTATGCCCAGCGCGAATTCATGCCCGCCGACCCCGCCGGCATCCGCCCCGCCCTGGTGCGCTTCACCGAACGCGCCTACCGCCGGCTCGTCCGTCCGGACGAAGTGGATCGCCTTGCCAAACTCGTCGCGTCCGAACTCAAAAACGGCGAACGCCTCGACAATGCCATGCGAGCCGCCTTTCAAGCTGTTCTCTGCTCCAAGGATTTCCTCTATCTGGTCGAGGGCGCCGACACCGCCTCCGCGTCCGCCGCACCGAAACTTAACGATTGGGAACTCGCCTCCCGCCTGTCTTATTTCCTCTGGAACACCATGCCCGACGACGACCTTTTCGCCGCCGCCCGTTCCGGTTCCCTCCGCCAGCCCGCAGTACTCCGCGCCCAGGTCAAACGCATGCTCGCCCACCCCAAGTCCGCCCGCTTCGCCGAAACCTTTCCCCGCGACTGGCTGCAACTCCGCTCCGTCGGCATGTTCCCGCCCGATAAAAAACTCTATCCCGAATACGACTCCTACCTCGAAAAAAGCATGACCAGCGAAACGAAATCCTTCTTCCGCGCCGTCCTCGCCGGCAACCTCAGCCTCCGCGAATTCCTCGACTCCAACTGGACCATGCTCAACGCCCGGCTCGCCAACCACTACGGCATTCCGGACATCTCCGGCGACCAGTTCCAGCGCGTCGCCCTCACCCCAGATTCCCACCGCGGCGGAATCCTCACCCACGCCGCCATCCTCAGCCTGACCTCCGATGGCACCCGCCACCGCCCCGTCCATCGCGGAAAATGGCTCATGGAATCCATTCTCGGAAAATCACCGCCCCCGCCACCCGCCAACGTCCCCGCCATTGAACCCGCCTCCACCAACGCCCCTAAATCCACCCTCCGCCTCAAACTCGCCGCCCACAAAAGCGACCCCAACTGCGCCGCCTGCCACGCCAAAATCGATCCCCTCGGCCTCGCCTTCGACAACTTCGACGCCATCGGCCGCTGGCGCACCGAGGAAATTCTCCCTGTCGGTACCGGCGCCAATCCCAAGGTGGACGCCAGCGGCGAGCTGGTTGACGGCCGCAAGTTCACCGATGCCGCCTCCTTCAAAAAGCTTCTTCTCGAAGACATCGATCGCTTCAACGCCGCCTTCGTCGAGAAGCTCGCCACCTTCGCCCTCCGTCGGGTCATGACCATCGACGACCGGGCCGCCCTCGCCAGCCTTGCCCAGCAAGGCAAATCTGCTGACTATCGCCTCGGCTCCATTGTCGAAGCCTTGGTGTTGTCCGATCTTTTTCAAAACCGCTAGTTCGCCCCCTCCAACCATGAGCAACCTCCTCGCCCAAAAATGGCTGATCAGCCGCCGCCACCTCCTGCGCGGTCTCGGCGCCACCATCGCCCTGCCCCTGCTCGACTGCATGATCCCCCTGCGCGCCGCCCCCGCCGCCGCTCCCACCCGGCCGCGCCGCAGCGTCTTCATCTACCTTCCCAACGGCGTCAACGTCCTCACCTGGCAGATCACCAAGCCCGGACGCGACTACGAATTGAGCACCCCTCTCAAATCGCTCGAAAAGCACCGCGCCAACATCACCCCCATCAGCGGCCTCCATCACCCCAACGCCATCGGCCAGGCCCACGAATGCCAGAAAATCTGGCTCACCGCCGCCAAGGTCAGCCAGGAGGGCGGCGCCTTCCGCAATACCGTCTCTGCCGACCAGCTCATGGCCGAGGTCGCCGCGCCGCACACCCGCTTCAGCTCCCTCGAACTTTCCATCTCCCGCGGCACCACCACCCTCGCCTGGTCGCGCGACGGCGTGCCGCTGCCCGCCGAGGACAACCCCAAAACCGTCTTCACCCGACTGTTCGGTGCGGAACCCGGCGGTACCGATGTCCAACGCCGCCGGCTTGGTCGCCGCCACAGTGTCCTCGACCTGGTCCTCGACGATGCCAAACAACTCCGCCGCACCATCGGCGGCGACGACCGCCTGAAACTCGACGAATACCTCACCGCCGTCCGCGAAGTCGAAGTCCGCACCGAACGCCTCGATTCATGGCTCAACATCCCCAAGCCCACCGTGGATGCCCGGACCGCCGCCAACCTCACCCGCAACGTCTCCAAAACCGAGGCCGGCGACTATTACCGGACCATGTATGATCTCATGGTTCTCGCCCTGCGCACCGACATGACCCGCGTCATCACCTACCTCAGCGGCAGCGAAAGCCACGGCCTCGCCATCCCCGAAATCGGCATCCCCCAGACCCGTCACGAACTCTCCCACCACAACGGCGATCCCGAACAAATGGCCCGCCTCAGCCGCAGCGACGCCTTCATCACCGAGCAATTCGCCTACTTCCTCGACCAGTTGCAGTCCGTTCAGGAAGCCGGCGAGAGCCTCCTCGACCGCACCATGGTCCTCTTCGGCAGCGGCATGGCCTACGGCCACAGCCACGGCAACGCCAACCTCCCCACCATCCTCGCTGGCGGCAAATCTCTTGGCCTCAAGCACGGCGCCCACGTGGACTACAATCTGCCCACGCTCAAAAGCTACGACCTCGCCAACGCCGCCGGCCACTACGCCGTCTGCAGCCGCCCCGTCAACGCCAACGCCCGCCTCACCAACCTCCTCCTCACCATGCTCCACAAGATGGAGGTCAACACCGAGAAGTTCGCCGACAGCCTCGGCCCCGTCTCCGAAGTGATCTGACCGCCCCCGCCCTCAAATCCGATCCGCCCCCCGCGCGGCGAAGCCGCCCCCAAAGCGGAGCGCGACCGTCCCCGGTCGCAGCAGGCGGGATCGCGAAGGACCGATTGAACCTAGCTCCGCAGTCGAAGCCAGGGCCAACGGCGAAAACCACTAACTGACACTAACCAGCACTCATCCGAGGGCGCGAAACAGATTCACCTGCTGGGTGCAGGGCGATGGCCCGGTTTCATTAGTGCCAGTCAGTGCCGGTTAGTGGTTTGCCATCGGCAGGATGGTTTTCAACTGCGGAATC
>CAZUUP010000450.1:1238-5201 GCA_964623105.1 uncultured Akkermansia sp. | reverse complement strand
TCCGGCGGAGCTGGTATATCTTAGCCATTACTAAGGCCAAGATAGCGGCGGCGGCAGCCAAGGCAAGCGAAAAGGAATCTCCCCCGAAACCGAATCTGCTCCAACCCATTGGCCCGGCGCGACTTCGGCAAAACCTTGCGGAATCACTGCAAGTCCATCTTGGCAATTGACGCGGCCAACTTCTCCGGCATCTCTCCCCTCCAAGGGGAGAGGAAGAATGGCGCTTCGCGTCACTTGTCCTTCCCGGCCTCTCTGGCTGCGACTACGCCGCGCTGTGTTCATCGTGCCTCTGTGGTCATCCCGCCCGCCACGACGGTCTGGCCACGCCCGCGAAAAACCCGTCTCCCCGCCACCCCCGTCAGTTCCCCGCCGGAATCACCGTGGCCTCCACCCGTTGCCCGTCCTTCAACCGGTCCCCCGGATACAGGATGACTTCATCCCCCTCGTTGACGCCCCCGACGATCTGCATTTCCGCACCGCTGGAACGTCCGGTCTTCACCAGCCGGAGTTGCGCCCGCCCGCCCGCCAGGGCAAACACCGCCCACTCCTGGCCGCGTCGAAACAACGCCCCCGCCGGCAGCTTCAACACCCGGTCCTCCTCCCACAGGATGATCCGTCCCTCGACCCGGAAATTGTCCCCGAGGCTGAGGCGTTCCTCTGGCGGGGTGAGCAGGTCCACCACCACGTTGACCCGTTGCTCCTCGACGCCCAGGGCCGAAATCTTGGTAAACGCCGCCGGTTCGACCAGACGCACCCGCGCCTGCAACGGCTGGGTGCCGCCCCAGTGCTCCAGAAGAACCTTCATCCCGGGGACGAGCGTGGCGCCATCGCGCGACAGCACCTCGATGACCGCCTCGAGATCGCCCGGGTTGCCCAGCTCCAGCAGCGGCGTGCCGGCGTTGACCACCCGAGCGCTTTCCTCGAACACCCGCAAGATTTGCCCCGCCACTGGCGCCCGTACTTCCACCGGTGGACGTGTTGCGCCCGTCAGACCGCCGCCGTTGGCCGTCGCATATTCGCTCAACTCCGCCTCCGCCTGCCGCAACGTGCTCTCGGCCACCACTAGTTCCCGCGCCGCACCGTTTTCCCGTGCCTGCACATTCTCCAGTTCCTGCCGCGCGATCACCCGTCCCTTGAACAACTGCTCCGTCCGCCGCAGTTCGCTCGCCGCAATCCGGTGCGCCTCGCGCGCCCGCTCCAGGCTCGCCGCGGCCACGTCCCGGCGTGCCTCCGCGAGCGCCCGCGACCGGGCATCCAGCGGCGTCGGCGGCGTCGGCTCGATCACGGCCAGCAACGCATCCCCCGCCTGCACCTTCGCCCCGGCCTTCCAGGGAATGCGCCGCAGGTATCCCCCCACCGGCGCCGCCACCACATAACGCTGCCGGATGCGCGTCTTGCCCTCCTCGCTGATGCTCGCCCGCAGCGGACCCGTCGCCACCCGCGTGGTCTCGACCCGCGCCGGCCGCGGCCACAGGCCCGCGATGATCAATCCCGCCAGCACGCACGCCCCCGCCCACGGGATGGCGCGGCGCAACCGTTGGCGGCTGCCATTGCGGCGGGTATTCGAGGCTTCGGCGGCAAAACTCATATCTTCATTTACTCCGGCGCCCGCAGCGCTCCCACCAGGTTCAACTCATTCAAACGCCGCAGCACCAGCAGACCCGACAGGGTCGAGGCGATGGACACCACCATCACCGCGAACGCATAATTGCGCACCGTGAACACCAGCGGCAAGCGCACCGTTTCCGTGTTCACCTGCTGCACAATTCCCGTGGCAAACCCCGTCCCGATCAACAGTCCGAGCGGCACCGCCAGCAGCGCCAGGATCACCAGCTCCGTCACCAGCACCGCGCCCACCTCGCGCTGCGAAAAACCGATCACCCGCAGCGTCGCCAGTTCCCGCGAACGTTCCGCCAGCGAGATGCGCGCGTTGTTGTACACCACCCCGAATGCCACCACCGTCGCAAACGTGAGGTAGATCATCTGGATCATGTTGATGTGCTGCGCCGTGGTCGTTGCGAAATTCTCCCGCAACGTTTCCTTCACCGCAACCCAGCTCACCCGCGGCACCGCCTTGAGCGCCCGCAGAAACTCCGCCCGCCGCGCCCCGTCCACCGTGAAGCTCGCGCCCGTCACCACGTCCCCCTCGCCCAGCAGGCGGTTGAGCCCGGCCAGTTCCATGTATGCCGTGATCCCCGCCAGATCCTCCGCCAGCCCCACCAGCCGCACCGTGCGCTGCAACCGCCGGCCCTCCAGGAATTCCACCAGCAGTTCGTCCCCCACCTTCGCCCCCAGCACCTCCGCCAGCTTGGCGGACACGATGAGTCCCTCGCTCGACAGCGTGAGCTGCCGGTTCCCCGCGGCGATCACCCGGCTGTGCTGGCTGTCGCGCGGCTGCCCCTGGATGCCGATCGTCCGGCTGTGATGCTGGAAACGGATGCGCGCCGCCGCCGTGCGGAACGCCTCCACCGACACCGCGCCCGGCAGATGCGCGAACGCGTGCCGCGCGCGGCTGCCCGCCGGCTCGATCAGGCCCACCGTGATGTCCTGCCGCTGGATGACATCCCACTGGAAACCCAGCACCACCGCCACGCTGTCGCGAAAGCAATTGGGAACAATCATGATCCCGATCGCCAGCGCCAGCCCCGCAACGGTGAAGAACCCCTGCACCGGCCGCCGTTCGAGATTGCGCACCGCAATGCGGAACGAGTGCGTGAACAGATGCGCGATGCCGGTGCGCTCCAGCAGCGCGGGCCGGTAATTGGCCGGCGGCTCCGGCCGCATCGCCTCCGCCGGCGGCAGTCGCGCGGCCCGGCGCACCGAGCTGAGCACGCCCAGGACCGCCGCCACCGCGCTCAGCGTCAGCGCCGCCACGAACACCTGCCGGTCAAGCTGGAACGCCAGTTCCGGAAACCGGAAAAATTTCTTATACAACCCCACCAGTTGCCGCCCCAGAAATGCGCCCCCAAAACCGCCCAGCACCGTCCCCGCCGCCACCATCACGAACGCAAACTTCAGGTAATGCAGCACGATCTGCCGGTTCAGGAACCCGAACGCCTTCAGAATCGCGATCTGTTCCCGCTGCAGGTTCAGCAACCGGCTCAACACCGCATTGGTCATGAACGCCGCCACGCTCAGGAACACCAGCGGAAACGCCACCGACAGCGCCCGCAGGATGCCGATTTCGTCCGACACCCGGATGTGCGACGGATGATCCGCCCGTCCGTAAGCGCCCCGTCCGCCGAAGTTCTCGAGCAACCGGTCCACGGCGGTGATCACCGCGCGTTCCCCCGCCGCCGGCTCCAGCGCCAGCGTCAGGTAATTGAAGGCCCCGTAAAGGTCGAACGCATAGGCCAGTTCCTCGTAGGGCATCCAGAACACCCCATACGTGCGGTTGTCCGGCAGGGCTGCTCCAGGCCGCGACTCGAAGATGAACTCCGGCGAAAGCACGATGCCCGCGATGCGGAAACTCTGGCGTCGCCCGTTCAACAGCAGTGCGATCCGGTCCCCCGGCTGCAATCCGTTCGCCTCCGCAAAGGCCTCCCCCACCAGCACCTCGCGCCGGCTCCCCGGCTTCATCCATTGCCCGCGCCGGAGAAACAGCCGGTTCAATTCCGGTTCGCCGAAATCCGGCAGCGAACGGACGTTCCCGCTCGCCGGCTCGTCCAGCCCCGGGATGTCGAGCGTCACCTGCACCGACAGCCCCGGCTGCGCCACCGCCACCCCCGGTATCCGCCGCACCTGCTCCAGAATTGCCAGCGGTGCGCGCTTCAAATGCACGAATACCTCCGCAAACCGGTGCGCCCGATAATACTCGGACCGCGTGGACTCGAGCGAAAAAATCAGGCTCCGCGCCATGATCAGCATCGACAGCCCGCACGCCATCACCAGCGCCACGGCCACGGCCTGGCCTTTCAACCGCGTCAGGTCGCGCCAGAGTTTGCGATCAAGGTGCGGGAGCAT
>CAZUUP010000450.1:0-1138 GCA_964623105.1 uncultured Akkermansia sp. | reverse complement strand
GCGAAGCACCCCTCCCGCCATTCGATCCTTACGAGGCAATGGGGACGGACACGCTGCCCGCGCCAGCGGTTTCCGCGCCCAATTCCGCAACCTTTGATGCCGGCCCGTGCCGCCGCGCCGCCCCGTCCCGACCGGGCTTCCACGAAATTTTCCGCGCTCGTCGTGCATGGTGCGATCCTCACCAGTTCAAGCTCTCGGGCCGCGCCCGCCGCGTGTTTTCGCGGATGTGATGCACCCGCCCGTCCGAGAAATGAATCACCCGGTCCGCCATATCCGCCATGACGGCATTGTGCGTGATGATGACCGTGAGCGTGCCCAGGTCCCGGTTCACCCGCTCAATGGCCTCGAGCACGACGATGCCCGTCCGGACGTCCAGCGCGCCCGTCGGCTCGTCGCACAGCAGGACTTCCGGCCGCTTGGCGATGGCGCGGGCGATCGCCACCCGCTGCTGCTCGCCGCCCGAGAGTTGCGCGGGAAAATGATCCAGCCGGGGGCGCAGATTGACCATGTCCAGCGCCTCTTCGGGCGCCATCGGATCGCGGGCGATTTCCGTGATCAACGCGACATTCTCCCGCGCCGTGAGGCTGGGAATGAGATTGTAAAACTGGAACACAAACCCCACCGCATCCCGGCGGTAGCGGGTCAGTTGCGCCTCGTCGGCATGCGTCAGGTCCAGATCCCGAAACCACAACTCGCCCGCCGTCGGCACGTCCAACCCGCCAAGATTGTTCAACAGCGTCGTCTTCCCGCTGCCCGACGGTCCCAGCAGGACCACCAGTTCCCCGGCGTGCAGGTCCAGGTCCACACCCGCCAGCGCCCGCACCTCCGCCTCGCCGCTGCCATAGACCTTCGTCAACCCGCGCGCCCGGAAAACCGGGCGACGTGGCTGGGACACCGGCAATTTTTCGGGACGGACCGTCATCGCGCCAATCAAGCGGTCCGCAGCCTCGCACAAGACCTCCCGTTTGGTCGAGCAGAGGTCGCAACCCCGCATGCGCCTGTCGCCGCCGCCGTGCCCGGCGTCTGCCCACGCCAGCCGGTCCTGGCATTGGAAGCTTTAAGCCGTAACGATTCAGTGAAGCCGGTCCTGATGACCGCAGAGCCGCGATGAACCCAGCGCGGCGTTGCCGCAACCACA
>CAZUUP010000449.1:0-5219 GCA_964623105.1 uncultured Akkermansia sp. | reverse complement strand
GCCGTCTCGTAATTCTTGATCGCCGCCTCGACCGCGGTCTCGCCGGTCGTGCGCGCGAAGTCGCCGTCCAGGTCGCGGAGGAAGCCGAGACGCTGTCGTTGGAGCGCGTCGGTCTCGCGCGGCTTGATGTTCGCAAGGGCCGGCTCGCCGTCGGCTTTGATGATCGAGGCCTGATGTTGCGCGGGCAGATAGCCGTTGCTGTACAGGCCCACGCCGCCGTGCGGCACCGCCGCGCCGCCCGCCTGCAACACGACGAAACCGGGGAGGTTCTGGTTCTCGGTGCCCAATCCGTAATTCACCCATGCGCCCGCGCCCGGATGTCCCATGAACGGGAAGCCCGTGTGCAACGCATAATTCCCCTGCGCGTGCTCGTTGACCTTGGTGGTCATCGAGCGGATCACCGCGAGGTCATCCGCCAGCGCGGCGAGATTTGGGAACAGGTCGGTCAGCACGAGACCGCTGCGGCCCCACGGCCGCGCCTCCCACGGGCTGGCCATGATGTTCCCGTTGTTGTTGAACATCGTGGGCCGCACCGGCACGGGCATCGGCTCGCCGTGACGCCGCTTCAACGCCGGCTTCGGATCCCACGAATCCACATGCGAGACGCCGCCGCTCATGAACGCGAAGATGACGTGCTTGGCGCGCGGCCGAAAATGCGGCCCCACCGCCCGCCCAACGCCGGGCGTTGCACCGAAACTTTTGTCAGCCAGCAATCCCGACAGCGCGAGCGAACCGAAGCCGAAGGAGCAACGCCGGAGCATTTCGCGGCGGGTGAGGGGGGGAGGGAGGGGAGTCATAAATGGGGCGGGTAATAACGACAATGATAAGCGGAGAAGGGTTCGAAACGGGATTCAACTTTGCATCCAGTGGAGAAGCAAAGCGGCGGCCCGCAAGCGATTGATGGCGCGGTCACGGGCATCTAACGACAATTGTTCCAGCGAGGTAATCATGCAGAGCCCGCCTCTTTATGTTGGTCGCCATGGTGATGATCTCCACCAAGAACCATCCGACGGCACCCATACCGATACCTGTCACAAAGAAGATTTCGCCGAAGAATGACGTGAACTCGGAGGGTTTGGCAGACCGACCAAAGAGGACGATCAAGATGGCGTATCCCAAAAAGAGCATACTGGGAATGATTTCGCCGATGTCGCGTATGAATGCCTGCCTGAGCGTCGGGAGCCGCTCCTCCGAGACATCGAGGACTTTCACGCGGGTTGCCATCTTGCCAAGTGTTTGCCCATAGCGTGCGTGCAGCAACACGCTGTAAAGCCAGGCTGCTGTATAACTGATGATACTCCACATGATGGTCAAAAACGGGCCGCGGTCTGGCGGCAGAAACAAATTGGCGAGGAAGTTTATGGGTAAGCAGACCACAATGGGAAAGAAGACAAAGCAATCTAGGATTCCTGCGAAGAATCGCCGCCAAAATGTGCAGTATTTTGTCATTCGATTCCGGGGGGCTGCAGTTGCCTCGATGTGGGCAAGTTCTTGAGCGTAAATGGTGACTAGCCTTTGGGAGGATTGCGACCAGTTCCTTCGGCAAATCCAATGTGACCGTCATACGGTACGTCTATGCTCGGGGACGTGGTGGTTCAAGCTGTTCGGACGGAATCGCCCCTCTCATTAGCACCCGGCTTCAGCCGGGAGTCTGGGGGCGACAGAGGGCTCAACCGTTTCAACGGTTTTCCGACCGGGGAGTGGTGAAAGGGCCGATCGCCAAAGCCGTTGAAACGGCTGCCCGCCCGCCCACGCGCCAACAGCCGCCTGAAGTCGGGTGCTAAGGAGAGGAGCGAGCGGTTGCGGGGCGTCGGGTTCATGGCCATTTCAAGCCGCATTCCCGGGCCAGGCGCCGCTCCGCGATACGGTCCGGGTGATTGAGTTGCAATAGCTTCACGGTTACCCGGCCGACGCCCGTGAGCGGAACAATTCGCAAGCCAGCCACGCGGAAATGCGCGGGCCAGAGATCGCGCCGCGGATGGAAGAGCGGGGTGAGCACTCCCTCCACGTCGTCCACCGAGCCGAGGTCCGCGCCTTTGCGCTTGTTACAAATGGCGCAGCAGTAGGCGAGAT
This sequence comes from uncultured Akkermansia sp., assembly GCA_964623105.1. GTDB lineage: Bacteria > Verrucomicrobiota > Verrucomicrobiia > Limisphaerales > BJHT01 > BJHT01. The sequence goes on along the minus strand of CAZUUP010000449.1, from coordinate 3,146 downwards.
TGGCGGTGCCAGAGGCACCCTCGTGTTTGCGCGCCAGGATGTGGTCGAGTTGATGACGCACCAAGGTGTCGCGTTCGGGCACCAAGCAATATTCGCAACGCCCCTGCGCTCGCTCGCGCACGGCCCGGCGAACGCGGCTTGATGGGCCGGACTTGCTCATGCCCCAAGCTCAAGCCGGGCGGTTGCGCGCACCTTCGCGAGACGGATCACATGTTCGATCTGCTCGAAGCACTTCCACTCCTGTTCCTCTTCCGGGGTGAGTCCGGTGGTGCGGTTTTTCTCGAGCAGCGCCTCGATGCGCGCCTGGGCCTTGCGAGACAGTTTCCACGCGAGCACTTCGGCGGGCGTGGGCACGGAGGCCAGTTTGCCGAGCACTTCCTTCAGCCACGGATAGGTCCCGGATGGATTACGCCACTGGCGGAGGCCGAGGGTGAAGATATTGCCCAGCTCCGCTTGACGCCCGGGCAGACCGGCGGCGACGGCGGGGGGCAGCTCCATTTCCATGGTGATTTTCATGGGACGATTTTAGCGCGGGGCGAAAGGGGTAACAAGGGGAACGTCGGGAGCAACTGCCGCCGGGGCTCATCTCCGTTCATTGCACGCCCTCTGGTTCCGTTCCCCAGCCCAGGGGGCGAAAGACAATAGCCCAGCACTTTGGTGCTGGGTCCGCGTCGGTGGTGAACCGAGTCCCGTCAGGGACGAAAGCAACCGGGCGCGGTCCCGCCTCTTTCGTCCCTGCGGGACTTTCGGCCGCTCTGGTCGCTGACCCAGCACTGAAGTGCTGGGCTATTGCCGGTCGTCCCTGCGGGACTGCAGCAGCCTTCACAGAGTGTTTCAGGAAACGGTGCTGCGCCCGGGAGCTTGGCGGTTCGCCTTCATGGCTTTGGTTCCACTGCGCCGGCCTTCGCCAGTGATTCCTCGCTGCGGCGCAGGAGATCCTCGACCCAGGCGGTGCCATTCGGGCGGACGCCGTGGCCGGTGAAGACGATGTCCGGTTTCCAGGCGAGGAGTTTTTCGCGGATGGCGGCGATGACGGGGCGGGCTTTGGCGGCGTCGGTCCAGCAGCGGTGGAGGATGTCGCTCTCGCGCTCGAAGCCGAGGTCGCCGGTGAAGGCGATGCGTTTGCCGGCCAGTTCAGTTTTGTAAACGGTGAGGTCGAAGCTGTGGCCGGGCACGAACAGGGCGCGGAATTTTTGGCCCGAAACCTCGAAATCGGTTTCGTCGCCGACACGCGCGAGCGGGAGCGGCAAATCGAGCGGGCGCGGGGGGAAGATGCCGTAGTCGGTGAGCATCGGCATGAGCCAGGTAAGCGGGAGTGCGCCGGATTGGGGGCCGACGATCTTCGCGCCGGCCGCGCGCCACAGATACGCGCCGCCCGAGTGGTCGCCGTGCGAGTGCGTGTGCAGGACGTGCGTGGTGCGCTCGATCCCGAGCGCCCGCAGCCGCGCCTGCGAGAACGCGAATCCCGACGTGCCGCCGGCATCCACGATCACTGCGTCGCGGCCGGTCTTGAGAATCCAGATGTCGCCGACGTAGGCGTGTTCGCTGCGCGGAATGCGTCCGCCTTGGAAAATGGGCACGCCCGTGACGATCTCGGCGGGCGGCGTCGTGATGACGGGCGGCTCGGCGGGGAGCAGGCGCTGTTGCCACGCGAGCGTGCCGTCGCGGGCGACACGCGCGAGTTTTCCCTCGGACGTTCCCGCGATGGCGAAGGTGCCGTCACCGCTCCACGCGAGGCGCGCGGCGGCGGCGAGGTCGTGGTTGGCGGCGAGGTTGCCGTCGGCGTTGATGAGGTAAAGGTGGCCGTCCCAGCACGAGACGAGGGACTGCGGATAGGCGGGGTTTGGAGCGCACTGTGCGATGGCGTCGGGGAAGATCAGCCCGGCGACGGCGCGGGTTTTCAGGTCGATTTGATAAACGGTGCGCGCGGTGGCGGTGGTCGGGAGCCACGGTTCGCCGGCCATGCCGCGGGCGAACCATGCGGCCGGCCAGCACCAGATGCGGTCGATATCGTCGGTGAAGCCCACCTCGAACAGGCCGGCTTCGGGCAGCGTTTCGCGCAGCAGTTCGCGGCCGTCGGCGTTGAACACGCGGAGGCGTCCGCGCTGTTGCGGCACGAAATTCAACGCGTGAATGGGCGGATCCCATTTGCCAATGGCAGGGCCGGAGCGCACCCAGATTTTCACGGCGTATTCGAGGATGGCCACGCGCGAGCCGTCGGCGTTGATCGCGACGGCGGCGGTGACGGTGCCGGGCACGATGGCGTCAGCGCGGAGGCGGAAGCCGTCCTTGAGCAGCTCGGGAAAATCGGCGGCGGGGTCGGGCAGGTCGGGCGCGAGGAGATCGTTGGAGGCGGGCGCGGTCCAGAGCGGGCGGTTGGGGTTCACTCCCCAGACGCTCACGGCGACGCGCTGCGGGCGGAAGCCGGTCGTGGGCTGGTTTGCGGAGAGCCAGGCGAACGCGGCGCGTTTGCCGTCGCCGCTGGCGGCCATGCGCGTGGCGCGGTGCGTGGGCAGTTGGTTTTTGTCTTCGTAGCGCAGGTGCTGGCGGCGACCGTCGTCGTGGAGGAAGGAGCCGGGCGGTTTAAAAATCCAATCGGGGCCGCGCAGGAACAGTTCGCCGAGATGGCTCGCGAGCCAGCCGGTGCGCCAGTCGCCGGTGCCGGGACGGAGGCGCGCGAGTTCGCTGTCGCGCGTGTCGGCTTCGGCGAGATCGTCCTTCAGCGTCGTGCCGAAAAAGGCGTTGGTCGGGCCGAGCCAGGTGGTCGGCTCGGGTGAGGTGACACGGGAATAGGCGAGGCCGACTGCCATCGCGCGGCCGCTGTTGAGGGTCGCGACCTGCATCGGCGCCCACGGGGGGAAATGGCGGCTGGCGCGGACGGTGCCGTCGGGGGCGAGGAGCCAGACATTTGCGTCGTGACTGAAGGCTAGGGTGCCGACGGTGATGTGGCGTCCGTCGGCGCTGATGTCCACGGCGGAGATGGCCTGGGCCGCGAGGTTGCGGCCTTGGGCGGTGGTGGCGGGGACACGGGTGGGGGCGGTGGGCGCGGGGATCTTAGCGGTGCGGAGGAAGAGTTCGGCGCGGGTGGAGGTAGCGAGGAAGAGGGAGAGAAGGAGGGAGGGGGCGAGGGAGGGAAAGAGGGATAG
>CAZUUP010000448.1:0-5233 GCA_964623105.1 uncultured Akkermansia sp. | reverse complement strand
GCCCAATCGCGCAAATTCCATTCGCACGACTCGGGTGCCCTGTGCATAGTCCGCGGCAATGTCTCTGGCCTCGGTTCTCCTCTCCGGGCGGGATTGGCTGCTGCCATCTGCCGCCCTGGCGCTGGCGGCATTGGGCGTGCTCGTGTGGTCTTATCGGCGGTCTGCCGGTCAGGTAACCGTGCGCCACGCCTGCTTCGCCCTGAAGCTGCTTGGCTTTCTCGCGCTGGCGGCTTGCCTGCTCGAACCGCTTTGGACCGTCCAGCGGGCCCGCCCGGGTGCAAATCTCGTCGCCCTGGTCGCGGACAACAGCCAGGGATTGCAACTTCGTGACGCGGGGGAGATGCAGAGCCGCGGCGAACTGCTGCGCCGCCTGCTCACCGATCCGGCCGCCGCCTGGCCGGCGGTTCTGGAGGAAAATTTTCAGACCCGCCGATACACGTTCGACAACCGGCTGCAGGCCGTGCGCGACTTTGGCGAACTGGCCTTTGACGGACGTTCCTCCGCGTTGCGCGGAGCCTTGCGGACCTTGCGGGAGAGATTTGCCAACCGCCCCCTCGCCGCCGTGCTCCTGTTCTCGGATGGCAACGCAACCGACCTCGGCGACGACACGCTCGACCTTTCCGGATTGCCGCCGGTGTACCCGGTGGTGATCGGACGCGAAGGCTTGATCCGCGATGTTTCGCTCCAGAACGTCACCGTCACTCCCACCGCATTTGAAGATGCCCCGGTAACGGTCACCGCCGAGGTCCTGAGCCCCGGTTTCGTCGGCGCGTCGCTGGTGGCACGTCTCCTCGACGCCGCGGGACGACCGGTCCAGGAGCAAACCCAAACGACGGGCAAGGACGGGCAACCAACGATCTTCCGTTTCAATTTCCGCCCCGAACGCGCCGGCCTGTCCTTTCATCGCGTGACCGTGTTTCCCAAGGACGCTCCGGCGGACGGAGCCGGGGAAGCCACGCTGGCCAACAACCGGCGGGACATCGTGGTGGACCGCGGTCGTGGGCCTTACCGCATTCTGTATGTGGCCGGCCGGCCGAACTGGGAGTTCAAGTTTCTCAACCGCGCGCTCGCAGAGGACGAGCAGGTGCAACTCGTCGCGCTGCTGCGCGTGGCCAAGCGCGAGGCGAAATTTGATTTCAAGGGGAGGAAAGGCGAGTCCAGCAATCCGCTTTTCCGCGGCTTCGGCAACCAGTCCAAGGAGGAGGTTGAACGCTACGACCAGCCAGTTTTCATCCGGCTCAACACCCGGGACGAACTCGAGTTGAAGGGCGGCTTTCCCAAGGTGCCGGAAGACTTGTTCGGCTACCACGCGGTCATCCTCGATGACCTCGAGGCGGAGTTCTTCGGGCCGGACCAGATGGCGCTGCTCCAGCGGTTCGTCTCCGAACGCGGCGGCGGTTTTCTCATGCTGGGCGGCGCGGAATCTTTTCAGGACGGCAAATATGCGCGCACGCCGGTTGGCGACATGCTGCCGCTCTACCTCGACCGGGCCCCCGCGGCGGAGGCGGGCGCCGCGCGGATGGCCCTGTCGCGCGAAGGCTGGTTGCAGCCGTGGGTGCGGTTGCGGATGAACGAGGCCGACGAAAAATCGCGCCTCAAGGCCATGCCGGACTTCCGGGTGCTGAATCGCGTGGCCGAGGCCAAGCCCGGCGCGAGCGTGCTGGCCATGGTGGCGGACGGTGACGGTCACCAGTTCCCCGCCCTGCTGGCGCAGCGTTTCGGCCATGGCCGGACGGCGGCGCTGACGGTGGGCGATTTCTGGCGCTGGGGATTCCAGGACGAGAATTCCCATCGCGACATGGACAAGTCGTGGCGGCAGTTGATCCGTTGGCTGGTCAGCGATGTCCCCGCACGGACGGAGGTGCAGGTGGTCCGCAAAGCCGATGACGCCAGCGGAGCCGTGCGGTTGCTGGTGCGGGCGCGGGACAAGAAATTCCAGCCGCTCGAAAACGCCACCGTCGCGCTCCAGATCCGCACCTTCACCCACGATGCCACGGCCACCAACGGAACCCTGGCGGGCCTGCTCAACACGCGCACGAACATCGTCCGTCTGCAGACCGAGCCTTCGGCCAGCGAGCCCGGGGTTTTCGAGTCCGCGTTTGTCCCGCGCGATCCCGGCGCCTACCTCGCCGAGGCGGTCGTGACCGATTCACAAGGCGCCGAGGCGGGCCGGGCCGAGGCGGGCTGGACCACTGATTTTGCGGCGGAGGAGTTCCGGTCATTGCAGCCAAACCGGTCGTTGCTCGCGGAAATCGCCCGCAAAACCGGCGGCGAAATCATTCCGGCCGAAAAGTTGGGGGAATTCGCCCGCGGCCTGCCCAATCGCAAAGCTCCCATCACCGAGGCCGTGACCCTCCCCCTCTGGAACCAACCGCTGGTGTTCCTGCTCGCGCTGTTTTGTTTTGTCGCCGAATGGGGACTGCGCCGCTGGAAAGGTTTACCATGAAGACGTTCCGGTATTTCCTCCGGTGCCTGGCAGCCATGGGTTTGGCCACGCAATTGACCGCTGCCGAACCGCCGCCGACCCCGGCCTCACCCACGGTAATCGTGGTGACCGGCGCGGGCGGCGAGGAGGAGTTTGGCAGGCAGTTCGTCGTCTGGGCGGACGCCTGGCGTCGGGCGGGACACTTGGGCGGCGCCCGGGTCGTCAGCGTGGGACCGACGAACGCGCCGAACCGAACCGACCGCGAGCATCTTCAGCAAACGCTGGCGGACGAGGCGAAACAGCCGGGCGGTGACTTGTGGCTGGTCTTCCTCGGCCACGGAACTTTTGACGGCAAGGACGCCAAGTTCAACCTGGTCGGTCCGGACGTTTCGGGCGCGGATCTGGCCGCCTGGTTGAAACCGGTCCGGCGACCGCTGGCCATCATCGACACCTCGTCGGCGAGCGGGCCTTTCATCAAGCAGTTGTCCGGCCCCGGACGCGCAATCGTCACGGCCACACGCAGCGGCAGCGAGGAGAATTACGCACGGTTTGGCGAGCATCTTTCCGCCGCCATCACCGACCCGCAGTCCGACCTGGATCGGGACGGCCAGATCTCCCTCCTCGAGGCCTATCTTGCTGCCTCCCATCGCGTCGCAGATTTCTACCGCAGCGAGGGGCGCCTCGCCACGGAACACGCGCTGCTGGACGACAACGGCGACGGTCTGGGCACGCCACCGGACTGGTTCCGCGGCACCCGGGCCATCAAACGCACCGCCGAAGGCGCCGCGCCTGACGGCCTGTTCGCCGCGCAACTTTGCCTCGTGCCCAGCGACTTTGAGAGGCGCCTTTCCCCGACCCAACGCCAACGGCGCAACGAACTGGAGGCCAGCCTCGCGCGCCTTCGCGAGGCAAAGCCCAAACTTCCCGAGGCCGAATACTACCGGCAGATTGAACCGCTACTGCTTGAACTGGCGCGCCTCTATCAGGAAGTGAAGTAACAATTCCGCCATCCCAATTCCCTCCCCCGGCGGCGGCCTTCGCGCAGGGAGATTTGTTGCCCTCGCCACAGAAGGACTTGTTTGGTTGAATGACCCCGCAATGCACAACCGAATTGAAGTGTGAGTCTGGAAGTGGTCATTGATACGAATGTCCTGATCGCGGCGCTGCGATCTCGCCGCGGGGCGTCATACGAGTTGTTGCGGCAGGTGGGCGATCCGCGCTGGCGTTTACATTGCTCGACGGCGTTGCTGCTGGAATACGAGGAGGTCGCCCGGCGGCAGACGGCCGAACTGTGGGCGGAACCGGAACGCGTGGAGGAGGTGCTGGATTATCTGGCGGCCAATGCGGAGGAACACGCCATCAGCTTCCGCTGGCGGCCGTTGCTGGCGGATCCCGACGATGATTTTCTCATGGAACTCGCCATGAACGCCGGGGCGCGCTACATTGTGACGCATAATGTGAAGGACTTCGCCGGGGTGGAGCGGTTCGGAATTGAAGTCGTGACACCCGCACAAATGCTGCAAAAACTACGAACGACATGAAAACCATCGAAGCCAAGGTGCCGGATGCGGTGTTGCAACAGGCCCGCGACCTGGCCGCACGCGAGCGCATCCCGCTGGAACAGCTCATCAGCCTGGCGGTGACGCAGACGGTCGGCGTGTGGAGCAACGAGAGCTGCCTGGCGGCGCGGGCCAAGCGCGGCAGCCGCGAGAAGTTTCTCCAGGCGCTGGAGCAGGTGCCCGACGTGGAAGCGCCGGAGTGGGATCGCCTGCCGGAGGGGTATCGGCCGGGGCAGTGACGCGGTTGGGAGTCGAGCAGGAATTCTCGTTTCCCGAGTTGGGCCACGGCAGGAACGCCGACCACCTGGCCAGCGTTTGCGGCGCAGATGTGAGGCGTAAGCCGTTGCCACGGCACCGGCGTCACGGGCGCGGCGGCGGCGCAGACAGAGGTGGTGCCCCCCGCCACAGCAGGATTTCTTTGTGTGAGAGTGTCCATGAAACCCGACAGCGTCATGCGCTCGTTCTGAACCGCAATAATTCAACTGCACGATCATGTTTGTGCATTGCCAAGTTGAAACCGGACGGCTAATCGTAGCCCCGGTTTACCGCAAAGATGTCAGCCGCAACGCGAACTCCTGAAGCCGAAGGGCTGGATGTGGTGCTGGTGGGGTCGTTCAACCCCGCCATTTTCCACCCCGAGTGGTTTTTTCGGCAGGGCATCGTCAGCGAGCAGGACGCCAAGGAAGCCAAGGTCCAGGATGTGAGCGGCGAAATCACCATCGTCCAGATGTGCGGCATTCTGATTCAGTGCGTCAGCGACCGTTTCAGCCTCGGGACAAAAAATATCTCGAATGCGGAGCGGATGCAGGACTTGATTCGGCAAACTTTCGGCCTGCTGTCCCACACGCCCATTACGGCCTGCGGCATCAATCCACACGTCCACTATCTGGTCGGCAACGATGCTTACTGGCACAAGATAGGCCATACCCTTGCGCCCAAGGAGTTGGTGTGGGCTGACCTGCTGGAAAAGCCGGGGATGCAGTCGTTGACCATCAAGGCTCCCCGGAGTGGAGATTTCCCCGGTGAAATCAACGCCACGGTGGAACCTTCGATGAAGCATCCGCCCGGAATTTATGTAAAGGTGAACTACCATTACGGCCTCCCCCGCGAAGCCGTCCACGCCGGTGCCGCGGTCGGTGCCCGCTCCCCCGGCGCCGGTGGCCCACGACACGGTGCCCGTGGGGCCCACCCGCGCAACCAGAACCGTGTTGGCGTCAGTGCCGGGGAGCGGGGTGGTGCCCAGCGTGGC
>CAZUUP010000447.1:0-5237 GCA_964623105.1 uncultured Akkermansia sp. | reverse complement strand
CAATTTGTCGGCCCTGATGTTGTTCAGTTTCAAGGGGCATGTTGGGTGGCATTTGGCCGTGGCCATGGGCGCGGCCAACATTGTGGGCAGTCTGATTGGCACCCGCCTGGCCTTGAAACATGGCGCCGGCTTCGTGCGGCAGCCCGACCGCCGCGCTCCATTCCAAATCCGTCGGCAGCCGGTAGCTCGCGCCCGCGGGCAAACGGCCCTCACGGCGCTCCTTCTCAGTCAACCAAACCAGGAACGCCTTCGCATCATCCCAGCTTGTCCCGATCACCGGATGGTCGGGCGCAAAACTCACCTTTTGCCCTTTGAATTCCTGATTCTCCCACGACCGGTCCACACCCGGTACCGACTTGGCATACGCCTCATAATCCTGCTTGCGCGTCTCCCACACGCTGAACAGCACGTCCGTCCCCGGCACGGGCACGAACTTCATCCCCAGCGTGTTCACCCACGGCCGCTCCTTGCTGGCCTGCCCCGGCGCAATCCCGGCCGCACGGACCGGAGCAGACGGCAGGACTGAAGGCAACAGGAGCAGGAGCGCAGCGGATAGCACACAGAAGGAACCGGAAGGGACCAATATTTTCATCGGCAGATTCGGACGCTGGGTTGCGGACTGCCGCCGACGGTAGCGCCAAAGCGAAAGCATGTGCAAGCCAAGCGGAAGCAAGCGAGGCGCGGCATTCATGCCGCATCACAGTTCCAACGGCGTAGCGCATTCTTGCCCGCCCGACCGCCCCAGGCTGAAACGCCGCAAACCCCGCGCGCCTCCTGGCGGACCAAGTTCGCACCGATTGACGTTCCCAAAATCCCTCCCTACCCTTCCGCTCTGCATCGCCACCATCCATCTCCAACCCTAACCTCCCAAGAAATTCCCCTGCCCGCATTTGCTTGCCCTTAACCCCGACATCCCATGCCCGAAGTCTTCGGCTTTGACTGCTACTCACCCAAGGAAATCGCCGAGCGCGTCGAAAACGTCGGCGTCACCAAGGCCAACCTCCCGCTGCTCTCCATGACCGCACTCGGCGTCCTGGCCGGCGGCTTCATCGGCCTTGGCGCCCTCTACTTCACCATCGTCGCCAGCGACCCCACGCTCCCCTTCGCCGCCTCCCGCCTCCTCGGTGGATTCGCCTTCTCCCTCGGCCTCATCCTCGTCGTCGTCGCCGGGGCCGAACTCTTCACCGGCAACAACCTGCTCGTCATGGCCTGGGTCTCGCGCCGCATCTCCACCGCCAAACTCCTCGAAAACCTTGTCGTCGTTCTCCTCGCCAACTTCATCGGGGCCGCCGGCCTCGCCTGGCTCGTGTCCCTCTCCGGTCACGCCAGCCTGAACGGCGGCGCGATCGGTCGCACCGCCATCGCCATTGCCACCACCAAATGCGCGCTCCCCTTCGCCGAAGCCTTCTGCAAAGGAATCCTGTGCAACCTCCTCGTCTGCCTCGCCGTCTGGCTCGCGCTGGCCGGCCGCACCGTCACCGACAAAATCCTCGCGATCATCTTCCCCGTCTCCGCCTTCGTCGCCGCCGGCTTCGAACACAGCGTCGCCAACCTCTACTTCATCCCGCTCGGCATTTTCCTTTCCGACTCCGCCGCCGTCACCCCACTCAACTGGGCCGGACTCTTCCACAACCTCCTCCCCGTCACCCTCGGCAATCTCGTCGGCGGCGCCGGCCTCGTGGGCCTCGTTTACTGGGTGATCTACCGCCGCCCCACCGCCCCGCCGCCGCAGCCCCCCGCCTGATCAGAACCCCGAACCGTGACCCGCACTTTACTCATGCGCCCCAAAAAATCCTGGACCGAGAAACTCGCCGACGACAAAGACCTGCCCCGCCTCGTAACCATCCCACCAAAGCTGACCGCCCGCTGGGGAACCGGCACCCTGCTCATTCCCCGGCCCCGCGACGTCGATGACCTCATGCGCCAGGTGCCCAAGGGAAAACTCACCACCATCAACGACCTCCGCGCCGCCCTCGCCCGCCGCCACGGTGCCACCGCCGGCTGCCCCATCACCACCGGTATTTTCGCCTGGATTGCCGCCCACGCCGCCGAGGAATCCGCCGCCGCCGGACGCAAACGCATCACCCCCTACTGGCGCACCCTCAAGGCCAATGGCGAACTGAATCCCAAATACCCCGGCGGCCTCGCCGCCCACCAGGCCCGCCTCGAAACCGAAGGCCACACCATCCTCACCAAAGGCAAACGCCGCCTCGTCGCGGACTTTGCACAATGCCTGCATACCTTTTGAATCGTGACTGAATCGACTCCAACACCCCCGCCTGTGACCATGCCCCTCGCCCCCGAAACCCTCGCCGCCCCCCGTCATCCCCTCGACTACCTCCTCGCGCCGCGCCGGATAGCCCTCGTCGGCGCCTCCGAGAAACCCGGCAGCGTCGGCCGCGCCCTCGCGCAAAACCTCGCCGCCTTCCCCGGCCGCGTGTTCCCCGTCAACCCCCGGCATCGCACCATCCTCGGCATCCCCGCCGCAGCATCCCTGCGCGAACTTCCCGAACCCATCGACCTCGCCGTCATCGCCACCCCCGCGCCCACCGTTCCCGCACTGATCCCCGAATGCGCCCGGGCCGGCGCGAAAGGCGTCATCATCATCTCCGCCGGCTTCAAGGAAACCGGCCCCGCCGGTGTCGCCCTCGAACAGGAAACTCTCTCCCAAGCCCGCCAGGCCGGCATCCGCCTCATCGGCCCCAACTGCCTCGGCGCCATGATGCCCCACCACGGCCTCAACGCCACCTTCGCCTCCACTGCCGCCCGCCCCGGCACCATCGGCTTCCTCAGCCAGAGCGGCGCCCTCTGCACCGCCATTCTCGACTGGAGCTTCCAGGCCCGCGTAGGCTTCAGCGCCTTCATCTCCCTCGGCTCCATGCTCGATGTCGGCTGGGGCGACCTCATCTTCCACCTCGGCGACGATCCCAACACCCGCAGCGTCGTCATCTACATGGAAGGCATCGGCGACGCCGCCTCGTTCCTCTCCGCTGCCCGCGAGGTCGCCCTCGTCAAACCCAGCATCGGCATCAAGGCCGGCCGCACCGCCGCCGCCGCCCAGGCCGCCGCCTCCCACACCGGCTCCCTCACCGGCAGTGACGATGTCCTGGATGCCGCCTTCCGCCGCGTCGGCGTCCTCCGCGTGGACACCATCGAGGAACTCTTCGACATGGCCGAAGTCCTCGCCCGCCAACCCCGGCCCCGCGGCCCCCGCCTCGCCATCATCACCAACGCCGGCGGCCCCGGCGTCCTCGCCACCGACCGCCTCATCACCAGCGGCGGCCAACTCGCTCCGCTCGCACCCGAAACCACGACCCGGCTGAACCACCTTCTCCCCCCGCACTGGAGCCACGGCAACCCCATCGACATCCTCGGCGACGCCGGCCCCGATCGTTACGCCCGCGCCCTCGAAATCGCTTCCGCCGATCCCACCGTCGACGGCCTGCTCGTGATCCTGACCCCCCAGGCCATGACCGATCCCACCGAGACCGCCCGCCGCCTCGCGCCCTTTGCCCAACTGCCCGGCAAACCCCTCCTCGCCAGCTGGATGGGCGGCGCCGAAGTCGAGCCCGGCCGCCAGCACCTCCGCGACCTCGGCATCCCCGCCCTCGCCTATCCCGACACTGCGGCCCGCGCCTTCTGCGACATGTTTCGTCTCCAGGAAAACCTCCGCAGCCTCTACGAAACGCCCCTGCCCGACACCGCCACCGCCGAAAACACCGCCCAACGCAACACTGTCGAAAGCCTCCTCCACTCCGTCCGCGACACCGGCCGCACTCTCCTCACCGAGGTCGAATCCCACCAGGTTCTCCGCGCCTACGGCATCCCCACCGTCGAGACGCGCACCGCCCTCAGTGCCGCCCAGGCGGTCGAACACGCCACCGCCCTCGGCTACCCCGTCGTCCTCAAACTCCATTCCCACACCATCACCCACAAATCCGACGTCGGCGGCGTTCACCTGAACCTCCCCAACGCCGCCGCCGTGCAAGCCGCCTGGCTTGCCACCGAGACCGCCGTCCGCGATCGCGTCGGCCCCGGCCACTTCCTCGGCATGACCGTCGAGCCCATGATCCTCAACGACGGCTGCGAACTCATCCTCGGCAGCAGCCACGATCCGCAATTCGGCCCCGTCCTCCTCTTTGGCACCGGCGGCACCCTCGTCGAAGTCATGCAGGACCGCGCCCTCGGCCTGCCCCCGCTCAACACCACCCTCGCCCGCCGCCTCATGGAACAGACCCGCATCCACCGCGCCCTCCTCGGCACCCGCGGCCGCCCGCCCGTCAATCTCCCCGAACTCGAGCAACTCCTCGTCCGCTTCAGCCACCTCATCGTCAATCATCCCGGGATCAAGGAAATCGACATCAACCCGCTCTTCGCCTCCGCCCGCCGCCTCGTCGCCGTCGATGCCCGCATCGTCGTCCACGACCGCACCATGACCCGCGACCGCCTCGTCCGCCCCGCCATCCGCCCCTACCCGGTTCAGTTCATCCGCACTGTCACCCTTCGCAACGGCGTCTCGGTCACGCTTCGCCCCATCCGTCCGGAAGACGAACCCCTCATGGTCCGCTTCCACCAAACCCTGTCCGAAGCCACCGTCTTTCGCCGCTACTTCACCAGCCTCAAGCTGAGCGAACGCATCACCCACGAACGCCTCACCCGCATCTGCTTCAACGACTACGACCGCGAAATCGCCCTCGTCGCTCAATTCACCGACCCCGCCACCGGCGCTCCCAGCCTCGTCGGCGTCGGCCGCCTGACCCGCCTCCACGGCATCAACGCCGCGGAATTCGCCATCCTGGTCAGCGACCCCTGGCAACGCCTCGGCCTCGGCACCCATCTCCTCGAGAATTTGCAGCACATCGCCCGCCAGGAAAAAATCGCCCGCCTCGCCGCCACCATCCTCGCCGAAAATCTGGAAATGCAAAAACTCTGCCGCCGCCTCGGCTTCCGCCTCTCTCCGTCCGCCGACCCCACCGAATGCCGGGCCGAACTGGACCTGTGAACCCGCCGCCCGCCCCCAAAGCCGCCGCCCTCCTCTGGCTCGCCCTCAAACCCAATCCGTCGCGCCCACCCGCTGCGTGACAGAATCTCCCGCCTGCGTATGCTCACCCCACGCTGATGCGAATCTTCGTCCCCAAAGAATCCGCCCCCGGTGAAACCCGCGTGGCGCTGGTTCCCGCCGACGTCGCGCAACTTGCGACTCACCATGCCGCCGTCGCCGTCGAACCCGGACTCGG
>CAZUUP010000446.1:0-5238 GCA_964623105.1 uncultured Akkermansia sp. | reverse complement strand
CGTCCGCCCCTTGAAAATTTAAGCGGCATCGCGACCGCGCCTGAAGCAACCCTGAAAACCGCAACACTTCAACCTGCCGGTCCGAACGGCGGACCACCCGCTTTTAACCACCATCTCCACTGATCATGGCCTACCTCAACGACAACTACCTCAAACTCAAAGCCGGCTACCTCTTTCCCGAAATCGCCCGTCGCGTGAAAGCCTTTTGCGACGCCAATCCGGACGCCGCCAAGCGCGTCATCCGCTGCGGCATTGGCGACGTCACCGAACCGCTCCCGCCCGCCGTGATTGCCGCCCTGCACCGTGCCGTGGACGAAATGGCCAGCCGCAGCACCTTCCGCGGTTACGGACCTGAGCAGGGTTACGATTTTCTCCGCGCCGCCATTGCCAAGAATGACTTCCGCGATCACGGCCTCGACGTCGCGGACGACGAAGTTTTCGTCAGCGACGGCTCCAAGTGCGACTGCGGCAACATTCTCGATGTCCTCGGGCACCAGAACAAACTCGCCATCAGCGATCCGGTGTACCCCGTTTACGTGGACACCAACGTCATGGCCGGCCACACCGGCGAAGCGGACGCCGCGGGCGCTTATGCGGGCATTGTCTATCTTCCCTGCACCCCCGCCAACGGCTTCATCCCCGAGCCCCCCAAGGAACACGTTGACGTCATCTATCTCTGCTCGCCGAACAACCCCACCGGAGCTGTTGCCAGCCGCGCCCAACTCGAAGCGTGGGTCAACTACGCCATCGCCCATAAGGCCATCATCCTCTTCGACGCCGCCTACGAAGCTTACATCGCCGACCCGGCCATTCCGCGCTCGATTTACCAGATTCCCGGCGCGCGCCAGTGTGCCATCGAGTTCCGCAGTTTTTCCAAGAACGGCGGATTTACCGGCACGCGCTGCGCCTACACTGTCGTCCCGAAAAGTCTGCTGGCCGCCACGCGCACTGGGCAATTCCAGCCGCTGCACCCCCTTTGGAATCGCCGTATGGCCACCAAGTTCAACGGGGTCTCGTATATCGTCCAGCGCGCCGCCGAGGCCCTCTACTCGGCCGACGGCAAGGCGCAGGTGCAATCGCTCATCGAGCATTACATGGGCAACGCCCGCGTCCTCGTGACCGGCGCCAAGGCTGCCGGCCTAACGGTTTACGGCGGTGTGAACGCGCCTTACATCTGGGTGCAAACTCCCGGCGGCTACAACAGCTGGCAGGCGTTCGACAAAATCCTCAACGACGCCAACGTCGTCATCACACCGGGGAGCGGCTTCGGCTCCAAGGGGGAGGGCTATTTTCGGATCAGCAGCTTCAACAGCCGCGCCAACGCCGAGGAAGTTGCCCGGCGTCTGCAAGCGTTGCAGTGGTGATCGGGTCGCGGCCCGCATCTCCACGGACCAACAAGCCCGTCTCCCTCGTCAACCCGGTCCGCAGGCCATGCGGCGGGCAGTTCGCTGCCGCAGCTTTGCGCTCACGATCACGAAACCCGGGAGGCACCCCAGCAGTTTGCGGGAGTCCGACCAGGACGTAATCGCGCCTCGAAGTTTCGGCTGATTCCACCCAAAGATCCTTCTTTCGCCCATCTGGGCCTCAGCCAGCCCCAATCCACAACTTATTTGGTTTTCCCACCGTGAACACCACAACCTCTGGTGGGTCACCCGAAAATCTTCCTGAAATAGGGGTTGTTTTCCCTCCCCAAAATTTCTATTCTTCAGCGCGTGTTTTTTTGCGGGGTTAGCCCCCGTTTTCCGCGACATTTATGGCCAACGACAGCGATCCAAACACAACCAGTGCAACCGGAGTTTCCGGCACCTACAATGCCGACAAACTCGGCAAGCTCGAGGGGTTGGAAGCGGTCCGCAAAAAGCCCGGCATGTACATCGGCGGCACGGACGAACGCGCCCTGCATCACTGCGTCTCGGAGGTGCTGGACAACTCGGTGGACGAACATCTGGCCGGGCATTGCCGCCACATCGACGTCACCATCCACGTGGATGGCTCGATCTCCATTCGCGACGACGGCCGGGGTATCCCGGTGGACATCCATCCGCAATACAAGATTCCCGGCGTCGAAATGGTGCTCACCACGCTGCACTCCGGCGGCAAATACGGCCAGGGCGGCTACAAATTTTCTGGCGGCACCCACGGCGTCGGAGCCAAATGCGTCAATGCGGTCAGCGAGTGGTTCGAGGTCGAGGTCTCGCGCGATGGCAAGGTGCATCACATGGAGTTTGAACGCGGCAAGACCATCAAGAAACTCGAGGTCATCGGGAAAGCCAAGGGTACCGGCACCCTGATCACCTTCCTGCCGGACAAGGAAATCTTTCGCGAAACCACCGAGTTCAAATCCGACCGCATCACGCAACGCCTGCGGGAACTCGCGTTTCTCAATTCTGGCCTGGAAATCAACTTCCTCGACGAACGCGCCCCCGAGGCGAAGCCGGAGAAGTACTACTACAAGGATGGGGTCGAGGAGTTCGTGAAGCAGTTGAACAAGAGCAAGAACCCGCTGCACCCCAAGCCCATCGCGTTCACCAAGGAGACCCGCCTCAAGAACGAGGACAAGGACATCGAGGTCCACTGCGAGGTGGTGCTCCAGTACAACGACAGCTACAACGACCAGGTCCTCTGCTACACCAACACGGTCCACAACCCCGACGGCGGCACCCACCTCTCCGGATTCCGCAGTGCGGTCACCCGCGCCATCAACCAGTACTCCAAGTCCAATGATCTGGTGAAAGAAAAGGATCCCCAAATCACCGGCGACGACGTCCGCGAGGGTCTTACTGCTGTCATCTCGATCAAGCACAGCGATCCCAAGTTTGAATCACAAACCAAGGTCAAACTCCTCTCGCCCGAGGTCGAAAGCATCGTTGGCTCGGTCAGCTACGAGGGCTTGATGCACTACTTCGACAGCAATCCTCCGGTCGCCAAGCGGATCGTGGACAAGGCCCTGAATGCAGCCCGCGCCCGCGAAGCCGCCCGCAAGGCGCGCGAAGCGGTCCGCAAAAGCGCTCTCACCGGCGGCGGTCTTCCCGGCAAACTCGCCGACTGTTCGGACCGTGATCCCGCCAACACCGAGTTGTACATCGTCGAGGGCGATTCCGCCGGTGGTTCCGCCAAGCAGGGCCGCGACCGTAAGTTCCAGGCCATCCTTCCGATTCGCGGCAAGCTGATCAATGTCGAGAAGGCCCGCCTCGACAAAGTTCTGCAGAACAACGAAATCCGCACCATGATCACCGCCATCGGCACCGGCATCGGCGACGGCGAGGGGGAAGGCGCGTTCGACCTCGCCAAGCTCCGTTACCACAAGATCATCATCATGACGGACGCCGACGTGGACGGCTCGCACATCCGCACGCTGTTGCTCACGTTTTTCTACCGCCAGATGCCGCAACTGGTGAAAGACGGCTACGTGTACATCGCCCAACCGCCGCTTTACTCGATGACCCGCAAAAAGCGCACCGAGTACGTCGATGACGATGCCCAACTGAACCGGATCCTGCTCCAGATCGGTACCGAGGAAGTACGTCTCAAAAACATCGTGGACGGTCGCGAATTCACACCCAAGCAACTCGAGGAGATACTCACACTCCTCGAATCACTCGACAAATACGCCACTTTCATCCGGCGGCAGGGCGGCGATTTCGGCAAGTATGTCGAGCATCGCGGCCCGGACGGCGGTTTCCCGGTCTTTCTTATCAAGGTCCGTGACGGCAACGACGAAACGGTTCACTATTTTCTCAGCCTCGAGGCCGTGGATGCTTTCAAGGCAGCCAATTCTGACATCTATGGGGATGAGGCCCGCGACAAGGCCGATCGGCCGCGCAACCAGATCCGCCGCGCGGTGGAGGCGGATCTCCATCTCGAAAGCAAGGCCATCGCCGACCTGCTCGGAAAACTCGGCAAGAAAGGTCTGGCCGTGGATCATTACTCGGCCCAGGACAAACCGCTCTTTGAATTGACCGAGGGCGAAGGCGAGCGGGCGGTCACCACCCCGCTGTTCTCGATTCCAGAGATTCTCGCGGGCGTCAAGGCGGTCGGAAAGAAGGGCATCCAGATGTACCGTTTCAAGGGGCTGGGCGAAATGGATGCCAAGGAACTCTTTGAAACCACCATGAACCCGGCCAAACGCAAGTTGCTTCGCATCGACCTCACAGACGCGGTCGAGGCGGAAGAAATGTTCGTCCGCTTGATGGGTGACGAGGTCGAACCGCGCCGACAGTTCATCGAAGATAATGCCCTGAATGTGCGAAATTTGGACGTCTGATTTTCATTGACACATGTAGTCACCTGTGACTACTTTAAGCGCATGAAAACCGAAAAAAGCGAAATCCGTTACACCTCTCCCAAGCCCTCGGCTTCGCTGTTGAGCGAAACCGCCACGATGCCGGGCATCGGCATCACCATTCCCGTTCGCGCGGCCAAAGCCAAGCTGTCGGCGTTGCTCGAGATGGTGGCTGCGGGTCAGCGGGTTACCATCACCAGCGACGGGCTGCCCAAAGCCGTGCTATCTCCGGTCACTGCCCAGCATGGCCGGAAGGTGTTCACGGGCATGGGTGACTTCCTCCACCAGCAACCGATCCATGGCGGTCCTTCCGCCGAAGATCTGATCCGCGAGGATCGCGACGCACGGGGCTGGTAGCGATGTATCTCGATTCTGCGATCATCGTCAAGCTCTTGGTGCGGGAAGCCGACAGCCAATGGTTCGAGCGCGAGTTGGTGGGGAGGACCTTTGAGACATCTGAACTCGCGCTGACGGAAGTCGGGTCTGCCCTGCTCGCCAAAGAGCGGGCGGGGCAGATCACCTCGCGGGAACGGGTGATGGCTACGGAAAAATTCCTAACGCTGACCGACGACGACATCATCCGCCTCCTGCCGTTGACCCGGGAGGTATTGGACCGCGCCTCCTCCATTCAACGTGCGTGCCATCCCGGCATCCCGCTGCGAACACTCGACGCGCTTCATGTCGCCACCTGCGATCTCCATCGGTGCGGTTCCCTTGCGACTACCGACCTCCGGATGCGTGCCGCCTGTCAGCAGTTCTCCAGCACTCTGCTCCCTGCCCGCCCTGAAGACGTGATGAATTCCAGATAAACAATTTTAAATGCCCGACGAAACTGAATCCACAGCCTCCCACCCGACCGGCGGCGCCTATTCCGCAGGCGAAAAAATCGCGAAAATCAACGTCGCCGACGAGATCAAGAACTTGTTCCTCGACTATTCCATGTCCGTGATCCTCTC
>CAZUUP010000445.1:0-5250 GCA_964623105.1 uncultured Akkermansia sp. | reverse complement strand
ATGTCGGCCCTCAAGATGAGGCTGCCTCTCTGCGTAACCAGTTGATGCTGTGGGATTAATATCCGGATGGTTATGGTGACGGCACGACCCTGAGCCGTTCGACGCCCGGGCAACTGGCCAGTGGCGTTGCGTCGGTGGAGGCGAATGATTCCTCAGTCCTATTCGTGAAGACGGATGGGACACTTTGGGGAGTGGGAGACAACTCCTTTGGCCATTTAGGGGATGGCACGACCACGAGCCGTTCGACACCTGTGCAAGTGGCCATCGGAGTGGCATCGGTGATGTCGGACAATAACTCTACCCTGTTTGTGAAGACGGATGGGACCCTTTGGGGTATGGGGCGGAACTACTACGGCCAATTGGGTGATGCCACATACGTCGACCGGATAACGCCGGTGCGGGTGGCCAGCGGCGTTGCCTCGGTGCAGCGGATCGACTCCACGAGCCTGTTCCTAAAATCTGATGGGACACTGTGGGGAATGGGCCACAACGATTTTGGCCAACTGGGCAAAGGCTTGGACGGATGGCATTCGATCCCGGTGCAAGTGGCCAGCGGCGTTGCGTCTGTATTCACGGGTTCCTCCTTGACTCTGTTCTTGAAGACAGACCGAACGCTCTGGGGGATGGGAGACAATTCAGATGGCTTTTTGGGTAACCCAGCCACTTACGGGCGGATTGGCAGCCCGGTGAACCAGATTTCCAGCGGAGTGTTGGGGCTATGGGGAGTTTACGGCAGCCTGAATTATCTTACGGAGGATCATATCCTATGGCGAGTGGGAAACGGGGTAGCATCACCACAACCTCTGGCCAGCCATGTGGCGACCATGTTGGATGGGCTGATACAAAACCTGCCAACTGCACCCGCCATAGAGTTTGTATCATCAGAGTATCATGTCGAGGGACGAGCTGGTTCGGTCATTTTGACAGTCAAGCGTAGTGGCGAACCACGCGGTGCCTGTAGCGTAAGTTACGCGACAGTCGGATTCACGGCGATTGAAGGAACCGACTTTACCGCCGCTCGCGGCACGCTCGAATGGCTGGATGGTGAAACCGGGGACAAGACCATCGCCGTGCCGGTCGCGGACCGAGGTTTTCAGTTCACTCCAACCAACGGTTTGGACTCAGCTTTCGACGTAGCTCTGTTGCGAGTCTCCGGCAATATCGGTGTGGGAGCCCCGGCGCGCGTGACCATCCATCAAGTCGTTTCCTCCAGCAACGCTCCGACATTCCAATTGGAAACCACCGCTTATACGGTCGGAGCTACGATTGATTCTCTCACCGTGCCGGTAATCTTAAACAGTAGTCACGCCGGAGATGTGACCATCAATTACACGACGGAATCCCGGAGTGCGGTGGCCGGGCAGGATTACACGACCACCGCTGGAACGCGATCTGGGCGGGCGGTGAATCAGGGCGGAAGTCGATCACGATTCCCATCAACAGGCGCCGCCCCGGCGGTGGTGAACGTCTGTTCAACGTGAGGCTCTCCGCGCCGACGGGTGGCGCGACGCTGGGGGTTCCAGCATCAGCTTCGGTGGCGCTCCTCAATTTCGATCTCGCGGCCACCGGCACGGTCCAATTCAGCAACCCGACCTACACCGTCTCGGAAGGGGCCGGAAGCATCAGCGTCAACGTCACCCGTGTAGGCGGGTCCGCCGGAATCGCTGAGGTGGTTTATACGGCCAATGACGGAACCGCAGTTGCTGGGCTAGATTACACCGCCGTCTCCGGTTTGCTCCATTGGGCGGATGGGGAGAGCGCCACCAAGACCATCATCGTGCCCGTCTTGGAAGATGCTCTAGTGGAAGGAGACGAGACTTTTGCCGTCCGTCTCAGCGCCCCGGCCGGTCGCGCCACGCTGGGCACGCCCAGCGTGGCCACTGTGACCATCACAGACAACGACGTGGCCCCACCCGGCACGCTGCAATTCACCAACGCGGCAGTGACGGTGAGCGAGGGCGTGGGCATTCTGCAACTCACCGTGGTGCGCCTCGGCGGGACGAACGGCACGGTGGGGGTGAGCTACGCCGCCACGAACGGGACGGCGGTGGTGTTTGAGGATTACCTGCCCGCCACGGGCACGCTGCAATGGGCCGCCGGAGATGACGCACCGCAGTATGTCCGCATCCCCATCATTGATGACGGTCGCGTGGAATCGGAAGAGACCTTCACCGTCACCCTCTCCGCCCCCACGGGCTGGGCGGCGCTCGGCACGCCCACGGCGGTGACGGTGACGATTGTGGACAATGACACGAATGCGCCCCCGGCGGGGAACTTTGCGTGGGTGGTCAGGGCCGCCGCCACGAATGCCACGGTGAGCAAGGTGGTGTCCGATGCCGCCGGGAATCTTTACGCGGCGGGTTATTTCTCCGGGACGCTGCAACTCGGGAGCCAGACCTTCACGAGCTCGGGCGCGCGAGCCGACGCCTGGGTGACGAAGCTCGACGGAGCGGGGAACGTGGTCTGGGCGAAGTCCTATGGCAGCACGGGGGATGATCGGGCGCAGGGAATCACGGTGGACGGCTCCGGGAATGTGGTCGTGGTGGGGCGGTTCAGCGGCACGGTGAACTTTGGCGGGACCAATGTGACCGGGCTAGGGTTGCCGCTTTCCCTCCTGCCAACTGCCGAATATCCGAACCTGGCGGAGTGGGGGTTGATCCAGTTTCTGCTTTGGGGTGCCGGCCTCGCTTATCTGGCCCAACGTTCAACGAAACGCAAAAGCTAGGCCGCATCGCCAATCGCGTCAGCTTCACCCCTCCCCACCCCATTCCACCCGGCAACCCGTTAACCGCCAATGTTGAACTTGAAGCCCCCCGCCACCGTCTCAGAACTGCTTCCATGAACCCTCGACCCGCCTCACACACCGGCGCATTCACCCTGATCGAACTGCTCGTCGTCATCGCCATCATCGGCATCCTCGCCAGCATGTTGCTCCCCGCGCTCGGCAAAGCCAAGGCCAAGGCCAAGGGCGCGCAATGCTCCAGCAACATGAAGCAGATCGGCCTCGGCACCAAACTCTACCTCGACGACCACGACACCATCCTCCCCCAGATGGGTGCCAACGGCGCTTCCAACAACGGCACTTGGCTCACCAACATCGCCTACACCTACTGGCCCGACATCCTCCGGCCCTATCTGATGACCCGCTCGATCATCCACTGCCCCCAGGTGCTGGATCCGCTCAAACTCGGCATCGGCATGAGCTACGCCCCGGGAACCCAGACCATCGGCCTCCTCGGCGGCTCCCCCGCCCAGCTCATCCGCGAAACCATGATCGCCCGCCCCGCCGAAACCGTCATCTTCGGCGACGCCGGTGATGTCTCCGCCGCCACCGTTGGTGCAACCAACCCCGACCAGTGGATCGGCGACCCTGCTGGCTTCGTCCGGCAGTATTTCCGCACACCCCATCCCGTCACCGGCGGCTTCGCCTACACGCCCAATCCAGAACGGATGTTCAACCGTCACGAAACCCGCGCCAATGCCGCCTTTGTTGATGGCCACAACGAATCCCTCGCCGTCAGCAAAGTCGGCTTCCAATACCTGCCCGGCGACCCCCTCGCGCTTTGGGATCGCCAATGACGCGACGACTGATCCCGGAATGTCACGATACTCTACGGCAGCTTCCGCTCCGCTCTCATTAGCACCCGGTTTCAACCGGGTGTTGCCGGGCGGAGACCGAAAAACCGTTTTAACGGTTTTTCCCCCCGGCGTGGGAAAAACCGCTGCAGCGGTTGCGGGTCGTTCGCTCGCCTGCTACACCCGGTTTCAACCGGGTGCTAATGAGAGACCTCCTCTGACGCACGCGCCCCAGTCATTCTCCCGCTGTCAAAGCTCCGCCGTTCCGCCTGTTCAGGTGCTTCCCTTGAGCTTTGAACTTTGAGCCTTGAACTTTACTCTTCATCCGTCCCCCGTTCGCCGCAAAATTCTCCCCGAACATCCGCATCCCCCGCACCGTCAGGAACCCAGCGACTTTATGATCAATCTGTTCGGCAAAACCACTCGTCCCGCCGCCCACTGCGACGGCATCGCCCGCCGCGAATTCCTCAAGATCGGCGGCATGGCCGCCGGCGGCCTCTCCCTCGCCCAACTGCTCCAGTTGGACGCCCGGGCCCAGGCCGGCCGCTCCCACAAGGCCATCATCAACATCTACCTCCCCGGCGGCCCGTCGCACATCGACATGTTCGACCTCAAGCCCGACGCTCCCCGCGAAATCCGCGGCGAATTCCGCCCCATCTCCACCAACGTCCCCGGCATGGAGATCTGCGAACTCTTTCCCCGCCTCGCCCGGATCGCCGACCAGTTCGCCCTCATCCGTTCCATTCACGATTCCGACGGCGCCCACGACTGCTACCAGTGCATGACCGGCCGCACCCAGTCCTCCAAGCGCACCGCGCCCCCCGGCGGCTGGCCCAGCTTCGGCTCCGCCGTCTCCAAACTTCAGGGATCCCACGCCGGTGCCCCCGCCTACGTCTCCACCATGTACCCCACCGGCAACCGCACTTGGGGCGAACCCGGCACCGGCGGCTTCGCCGGCCACGCCCACTCCCCCATGCAGCTTGTCGCCAAGGACCCCAACGCCAAGGTCCAAAACCTCACCCTCCAGGGCATCACCCTCGACCGCCTCGCCGACCGCGAACGCCTCCGCCTCGCCGTGGACCAGTTCCGCCGCGACGCCGACGCCACCGGCCAGATGGCCGGCCTCGACAGCTACAACCAGCAGGCCCTCGGCATCCTCTCCGATTCCAAACTCACCGCCGCCCTCGATCTCTCCAAGGAAGATCCGAAAATCGCCGACCGCTACGGCGTCAATGACGACCGCTACATCCGCGACGGTGCCCCGCGCATGATCCGCAACTTCCTCCTCGCCCGCCGCCTCGTTGAAGCCGGCGTCCGCGTCGTCTCCCTCAATTACAGCCGCTGGGACTGGCACGGCGGCGACGGCATGAACTTCCCCAGCGCCCGCGAAGACTTTCCGCTCCTCGATCAGGGCCTCTCCGCCCTCCTCACCGACCTCAAGGAACGCGGCCTCAATCGCGACGTCGCCGTCGTCATGTGGGGCGAATTCGGCCGCACTCCCAAAATCAACAGCATGAACAGCCGCGACCACTGGCCGCGCGCCAACTTCGCCCTCCTCGCCGGCGGCGGCATGCGCACCGGCCAAGTCATCGGCGCCACCGATCGCAACGCCGCTGACGTCGCCGAACGCCCCGTCAAATTCCAGGAAATCTTCGCCACCCTCTACCACTGCCT
>CAZUUP010000444.1:0-5260 GCA_964623105.1 uncultured Akkermansia sp. | reverse complement strand
CGCCGACGCTCCAAACGCGGGGTGCGAGTTCCATTTCGCCGAGGAACCAGCGGGCAATGTCCATCTGGTGGATGCCCTGGTTGCCGAGGTCGCCGTTGCCGTAATTCCAGATCCAGTGCCAGTCGTAGTGGAGTTTTTTGCGGCGGAGTTCGTCTTTGGGGGCGGGGCCGCACCAGAGATCGTAGTCGATGGTGTCGGGGACGGTTTGCGGGCCGTCAATCTTGCCGATGGAGCCGCGGGGTTTGTAGCACATGCCGCGGGCGATGAGGATTTTGCCGAGGTTTCCGGCCTGGACCCACTTGACGGCTTCGAAGATGCCGGCGCGGGAGGAGCGGCTTTGGGTGCCGGTCTGGCAGATTTTGTTGTATTTGCGGGCGGCGTTGACGCATTGGCGGCCCTCCCAGACGTTGTGGGAGACGGGTTTCTCAACGTACACGTCTTTGCCGGCCTGCATGGCCCAGATGGCACCGAGGGAATGCCAGTGGTTGGGGGTGGCGATGCTGATGGCGTCGATGTCTTTGTTTTCGAGGAGTTTGCGGATGTCGGTGTAACCATCGACTTTGCCGGTCTTGCCGCTGTGCTTGGCGACGTTGCCGCCGAGGACCTTTTGGTCCACGTCACAGAGGGCGGCGAGGCGGACGCTCTTGTCCTTGAGGGCGACGTAGCCGCCGATGTGGGACTGGCCGCGGCCGTTGATGCCGACGACGCCGACATTGATGGTTTCGCCCGGGCTCTTGGTCTGGGTGATGGCCGGGAACGGCATGCTGAGGGTGGCACCGGTGGCCACGGATGCTTTGAGGAAATGGCGACGACTGATTGATTTCATGTTGATGATGTTAGTGTTGGTTTGAACTGGAAGTGGACGAAAGGCGAGGGGGGATTATTTGCGAGCAGGGGTGGTTTTGACGTAATCGGAGTATTGTTCGGCAACGTCGGCCTGCTTTTCGTCGCCAGCGTGGAAATAGAAGCGGTAGCGCCAGGTGACGTTTTGACCGGCCGGGACTTTGAACTCGCCGGCCTTGGGGTCTTTGAGTTTTTCGAAGTGGCGTTTGCCGAAGGGGTTGGCCGCGAACAACCCGTAGTCGCGCACGTGCCACCAAGTGGGGTGACGCGGGTTGGCGGGGTGATCGAAGATGGCGACGCCGACGGTTTTGCCGTCCACTGGGCCATGGTAATCGCACCATGCCGCCTGTTTGCCCCACGTTTCCTGATCACGGGCGCCGGTGCTCAGGACGATGTGGCCGGTGGGTTTTTCGGCGCTGCCTTTCGGGTGCTTGAGGCGCATGGATTCCGCAACCCGGATGGACATGGCACCGTCCTTGTCGTCGCCGAAAACAAGCTCGGTGGCGCCGGCTTCGAAGGTGATGTCGAAGTCGAGCACGCGGACATCGGCGCGGTTCCAGATGCGGATGGTGCGGACATCGGTGCAGACGATGCTGCCGTCGGGTGCGACCCAGCGGTTCCGGGCCTTGATGATGCCAGAGTCGGTACCGCCTTTGAGTTCGAGGAACTGGTCGTGGACGATTTTGCCTTCCTTGCCGGTTTCGCCCCAGAAACTGATGCCATTGACAAGTTGGTGACCGTACCAGAGGCCGCGATGGTGCTTGTGGTCGGTCTCCTCGCCGGGAACCGTCTTCATCGGGAAGTTACGCGTCATGGGCGCTTCGCCAACACCGAGGACCGGGTAAAAGAAGGGGCGGGGAACATTGCGATAGTGGTATTCGGTGAAGAGCCGGCCGTTGATTTCGACGCGGACCCGGCCGTCCTGGTCGGTAACCTGAACTCCCCCGGCAGCGTGGGAGCAAAGGGTCCCCGTAATGAGGACCAGGGAAAGCGCCAGATGACGGATCACAACGGACTGAGGAGTCATTGAATGGAAGCTAGGTTTTGGGGATGGAGGGGTCAAACGAAAATCGGTGGCGGGGCGGGTGCGCGGGGTTGGAAATCAAGCTTAACAGGGACCGGGCGATGGCTTTAGAGTCGGGAGAAATGAATTCATCAATCGTGCCGGTGGAAGTGGCGGATCCTATCAATGCGAGGATCCTCGCGGTGTCGGAGGACAAGGTGCAGGGGTTTCAGCGTAATCCGTTGCGCGAGATCGCGCGGCAGTCGGGGGTGGAGGTGGGTTTGGTGACGGAGCGGATTCAGGCGATGCTGCGGGCGGGAACCATCCGGCGGGTGCGGCAAACACTGCTGGCGACGAACCTGGCGCAGGGAGCGCTGGTGGCGTGGGAGGTGCCGCAGGGCAAGCTCGACGCGGCGTTCGATTACATGTTCCAGCAGGATCCTTTCAGCGGGCACGTGGTGACGCGGTCAACGGATGCGGCGACTCCGGGGTCGCAGTACAAGTTGTGGACGACGTTGAAGGTGCCGCAGGGCTATTCGATGCCGCGCCATGCGGAGTATCTGCTGGGCAAGGTGGGCGGTTTGCACTACCGCCTGATGCCGGCGAAGAAGTTGTTTGCGCTGGGCGTGGGGCATGTGCGGCGGAAGGGGATGGAACCGGGGGCGCGGGCGGAGGTGCCGGCGGAGCCGACGGAGGTGGCGATTGTGACGCTGAACGAGCTGGAGTGGCGGATTCTGAGCGCCTTAAAGCGGGAGTTCGAGCCAGAGGAGTTGAAGGAAGATTTGTGGGTGGCACGGGCGGCGGAAGCGGAGGTGCCGCTGCAGACGTTTCTGGAGGTGGCGGAGGATTTTGACCGGCGGAAGATCATCGGGCGATTCTCGACGTTTCTCGAACATGTGAAGCCGCTGGCGACAGGGGAGCGGGTAACGCGGTTTAACGCACTCTTCCACTGGGCGGTGCCGCCGGGCCGGGAGATTGAGTCGGGTATGGAGGTGGCGCGGCATTACATCATGACGCACGCGTATTGGCGGGAAGGTGGGCCGGAGTTCCGCAATGTGAATGTGATGGGGGTGGCACACGGCACGGACAAGACGCTGGTGCTGGCGCACAAGGCGGCGATTGACCGGCATCTGGAGGAGGCGGGTATTCCGGTGGGCTATACGAATGTGTTCTGGGGCGGCCGGAGCGAGATCAAGCCGAGTGAAATTTCGCCGCTGGCGTATCGCGCGTGGTGTGTTCAGCAGGGGTTGGATCCGGAAAAGATGCGGCTGGGGCCGGGGGAGAAGGGGATTGCGGGGTAAGACGGGGAAAGCTCAAAGACCAAAGCTCAAAGCTCAAAGGGTGAAGGTTGGAGGGCAATCAGCGGGTGCTGTGCTGGGTGAGGGTGGCGGGTGCGAATTGGGGGCGCATCGGGGGATGGGCGCGGGCGGGGCGGATCAGGATTTTCCGGGTGGTGCGGGGCAGGGTTGGAAGGTGCGGACCTCGAGGGCGGGAGCGGCGGAGGATGTGGGTTTGGCGAGCGGGCCGGTGATGCGCAGGCGGGTGGGCGCGCCGGGTTTGAGCGTTTCCGCGAGAAGGGTTTGGTGAGCGCTGAGTTCGGTTTCGGAGGGGGTTTCGCGGCGTTTGCGCGGGTTGTTCATCTGGATCTTTTCGCGGAGCGGGAGCAAGGGCAGGGGGGTAGGCAGGCCTTCGATGTGGAGGAGCATTTCATTGCCCCGCCGTTCGAGGGTGCCGTCGGCGGTGATTTCGAGGCCACGGAGGCGCGTGCCGACGCCCATCTTGACGATGCTCTCGGCCAGCTTGGCGGGATCGATGAGTTCCGGGCGGCGGGGACGCATCTCGCACGTTCCGCGGACGGGGTCGGCGCGGGGGCTGATGGCGGCGACGGTGTCGATATTTTCGAGGCCTTCGCGAATGATGGTCCAGCATTCGGTGAGGCCATAAGGGCAGTTGACGTCAAGCCCGATGGTGTAGGACTGAATCTGGCAGCGGGCGGACGGAACGATGGCGACAAGGGCAACGAGGGCGGCAAGGAGCGAAGTGCGGGAAGCAGGCATCGGTGGGTCAGGGTTTGGGAGCGAGGCCGGCAGCTGCGAGTTCTTCCTGCTCGCGGAGGCGTTCGCGGCGTTGGTGGGCTTCAGTGGCGCGGGTGTGCTCCTCCATTTCGAGGCGGTCCTTGATTTCGGCGGCGACGAGGCGTTGAGCGGGAGCGCCTTGCAGGGCGAGCCGGAAGGGCTGGCCGCAATGGAGGATTTCGACGGTGCTGTCGCGGAGGTTGACGGAGAGCAGTTGGACGTCGCCTTCGAGCTGGCCGAGGGCGAGTTTGAGGGAGCGGGCGGGCTTTCCGGGCGGGGCGAGGTTGAAGCAAGCCCAGCGGCGGTCGGCGAGGGAGGCGAGGCCGGTGAGGGCGATGGGAGGGAGGGGCTTGTTGGCGGTCGTTTCCGCGGTGCCGGAGGGTGCGGTGGCGGGCGGTTTGAGGCCGAAGGGATTGCGGTGGACGATAGTTTGATAGGGAGCCGGGCTGTCGGTGGCTACGGCACCGGTAAGCCCCAAGGTCAGGAGGCTGGCGGCAAGGAAGGTTTTGCTGGCCGAGCGTGACATGAGCGGGAGTTTACTGTCGCGCGCTCGGAGGCGGTCCGAGGTTGGCGGGTATGTAGTTGGGGTTGGTGGTGAGGACGATTTTGTCGAGGACAAGTCCATCTTCGCGCATCCAGATGGTGAAGGTGTGGAGGCCGGTGGTGGGCACGTTGATGGTGGCGACGGGGCCGTCGACGGTGTTGCGGGTCCAAGTCCAGAAGGGCTTGAAGCCGGTGATTTTATCGCTGGTGAGAAGGACGGCCCCGTCGAGGCCGGCGTGACAGGTGTCGTCGTAGCCGGTGGCGGCGATGCCGCGCAGCCAGACATGGTGGACGCCGGTGCGGTTGAAGTTGATGGCGAAGTCGAGTTGCGGGGAGGTGGTGGTGATGTTGACGCTGATGTTTTTGCCGGTGTTCGGCAGGGCCTGCATGGCGCTTAGACCGGCGGAAGCGGCGACGGTGACGGGTTGCCAGCTGCGGTCGCCGCGGGCGATGGTGGAATGGAATGTTTCCGCGATCATGGACACCAAGCCATCGGGGGACGAATCTTGTTGGAAAACCATCGGGTGAGCGACGGGAGGGTTGGTGGTGCCGGAGGCTGAGGTTTCGTTGGGTCCGAGTCCGGTGGGGACGTAGGCGGGGTCGGTGGTGAGGATGAGCTTGTCGAGAATCAGTCCGTCTTCGCGCATCCAGATGGAAACCGTGTGGAGGCCGGCAGTGGGAACGTTGAGGGTTGCGCGGGCTCCGCCGCTGAGGGCACCGGACCAGGTCCAAGCCGGATAAATGCGGGTGACGTTGCTGGCGGTGGGTGGAATGACTCCGTCGATTCCCACATGAC
>CAZUUP010000443.1:3619-5285 GCA_964623105.1 uncultured Akkermansia sp. | reverse complement strand
TCCATTTGATGCGCGACCTGGGCTACGGCCGGATCGAGGGACTCATCATACATCATGGAGAACCGGTGTTCACACCGGCGCCGCGAGTCGTCCGCGAGATCAAGCTGGAAACGGATGCCACGCGCCCCGCCCCCGATGCCACCGAAGCGAAACAGGCCGACTATGTGCTCAAGAGCCAGGTCCGCAGCCTGCTGACGCAACTGGCCGGACTGGGCGACGGCCGCGTTGAGAACCTCGTCGTGGCCGACGGTCTACCTGTCCGAATGTCGATCGAAAGCCAGCAGTCGCTGCTGGAACTCCGCTAACACCTTTCCATCAGGAGCCCCATCCAACTGACGGGCTTGGTCCCCGTTCTCAAATGGCCACGCGCGATGCGCCGCGTGGACTGACAACTCGATCGTTCAGTTCCTGAACTTCAACCAGACAACGTTTTGACCGCGAAGCGGAGGTCGTTGTGGGTGTCGCCAATCATCGGCACCTGCACGACGCCTCCGCTTCGTGTGTTTCTGTCGCTGCGCGCATTTCGGCTGACACCCATGGGCCCTCCGCCTCCGGTCGCGGAGACCGCCCATGGCCGCCCCCGGAAGCGGCACCTCGTCACGCGACGCGGTGCTCAATGCGTATGCCACGTCCCTGATCCAATTCAAAGCCCGCCAACTCACGCGACGCCGCGGATTCAATCGCAGCGACCACGAAGACCTGCAGCAGCAAATAACGCTGCATCTCTTGAATCAGGCCCACCACTACGACCCGGCCCGTGGCTCGATCAACACCTTCGTCGCCCGCGTGGTCGACTCCTGTGTGGCGATGATCCTGCGCGATGCGCGACGCCTCAAGCGTGGCGCCGGCATCCGCACCACCTCCCTCGACGAAGCCGCCCTCCGCGCCGGAGGCACACCCACTGACGAACAGCAAGAAGAGCAAGTCGCACACAAGGTTCGCTCCGTGCTGGACAAACTTCCGCCCGAGCTTCAGGACATCGCGCGCCGGTTGATGGGGGCAAACGATGCGGCCACGGATTCCGCAGGCGTTTCCGTCTCGGCGATCGCACGGGACCTGGGCGTCTCCCGTCGTCAGGTCCACAACGCGATCCAAAAACTGCGCGGCTATTTCGAAGACGCCGGTCTTCACGAATTTTGATGCGCGCGCGGACAGGTGCTTCGAGAACGGCATAGGTAATCGGGGACGGCTCATTGTGAGCCTCAAAGGAGCCAGCCATGAACGGCAGCGTTTACAGATTCGAACTGGACACCAGCGTGCCCTCGCTCGAGGCCGAGATGACCCTGCACCTGGCGATGATCGCCGTGGAGGGGCTGTTCGGGCAGGCCGCCGTCCGACTGGATACGACCTACCACGTCGACGAGCCGCGCAACGCGATCATCGTCGATGGCACCACGGATGCCGGCGATGCGCTGGTGCGCGTGTTCACCAGCTTTCTCATCCGCGAGTTCGGCGAGGACGCCTTCCAGGTGCGCCGCGTCGCCCCCGCCCCCGGTGCCCCCGGTGCAGCGGAAGGGAGGGCGGCGTGAGCCACGATCCCTCCATCAAGCCGATCGACCCTGCCGCGCAGGACATTCCCCTGGTCCGCCTGGGCCAAGGCGACTACACGCGCGACATCTACCCACAGGATCTGCAGCCCCCGGAATGTCCCCCGGTATGTCCCCCG
>CAZUUP010000443.1:0-3519 GCA_964623105.1 uncultured Akkermansia sp. | reverse complement strand
CCCGCAACGTCCGCAGCCTGAAGGCCGCGCCGCCCTCACCGCCACGCGCTTGGCCACGCTACGCCGCTGCCCGCGCCAGCATTACTTCCGCTACGAGCTTGGCCTGTCGCGGATTCGCACGGGCGATGCGCTAAGGCTCGGCAGCGCGTTTCACCGCGGACTCGAGCGGCATAACCAGGGACTCGATGACGAACTGTCGATCGCCGACGCCGTGTCCGGCTACGCGAACGTGCCGCAGTGGGCGGACCCGGTCGATTGGGAAGTTGAATACGAAACAGTCCGACACCTGCTGGCCGGCCATTTCTGGCGCTACCCACGAAACAGTGAGAACGATCTTCGCATCGTCGAGGTGGAGCGGTCGTTCGAGCTGCCACTGATCAACCCGGAGACCGGGGCATCAAGCCGCACTTTCGTGCTCGCCGGCAAGATCGACGCGATCGTGCAGTTGCCCGATGGTCGCTTCGCCGTGCTGGAATACAAGACCGCCGGCGAAGACATCGGCGCCGAGAGCGACTACTGGCGCCGGCTTCGCTGCGACCCGCAGATCAGTCAGTACGTGCTGGCCGCGCGGTTCCTCGGCTACGACGTGAGCACCGTCATCTACGACGTGACCCGCAAGCCCACCATCCGCCCCCGCAAAGGCGAGTCGCCGCAGCAGTATGGGGATCGCCTCAACACCGACATCGGCGACCGGCCTGATTACTACTTCGCGCGCCGCGAAGTCCCACGCCTCGACGACGAACTCGCCGAGTTCCAGGTCGAACTCTGGCAGCAGGCCAAGCAGCTGCTCGACAGCCGGCGCCACGGCCGCTGGTTCCGCAACGTCAATCGCATGACCTGCAGCTACTGCGACTTCGCCGACATCTGCCTCAACTCCGTGCGGGTCGCTCCCGGCAGTGCCCCCACCGGCTTCCAGTTCCTCTCTGACGTACACCCCGAACTTTTTACAGGAGACCTCGCATGACCACTGCTACCGTTCCCGGAATCGTTCCCACCCGACCGTCCGTACCTGCTTCCGTTGTGCCAGCGCCACGCTCGCGACTGAGCAGCGACGCGGCGCCACGCAGCAACGGCACGCACGCGACCTTGCCGGCCACGCGCGTTTCGTTCGCGCCGATCCCCGACGCGGTCGGGCACCGCATCGCCGTCTACGGCAGCGGCGGCGTGGGCAAAAGCTCACTGGCCTGCCTCGCCCCGGGCCCCGTCGCGTTCTTCGACCTCGAAGAATCATTGCCGCGGCTGCGACCGCAGTGGCTCGCACAGGATCTGAAGCTCGACATCCGCACGGTTCCGGGGGTCCAGACCTGGCAGGACCTGCGCGCGGCGCTGCACGCCCCCGGTTGGGAGGGCATCCAGACCATCGTGCTCGACACCCTGACGCGCTGCGAAGAAATGGCGGTGCGGCACACGCTCGACACCGTGACCACCGACAAGGGCCAGAAGGTCAGTCGCCTGGCCGACTATCCCTACGGCAAAGGCACCGAGTATCTGTACGACACATTCCTCGCGCTGCTGGGCGATCTGGATCAGCACGTCCGCGCCGGCCGTCATGTCGTGCTGGTCTGCCACGAATGCACGACCAGCGTGCCCAATCCGCAGGGTGAAGACTGGCTGCGCTACGAGCCGAGGCTCAGTTCTCCCACCAGCGGCAAGAACAGCATCCGTTTGCGGGTGAAAGAGTGGGTCGATCATCTGCTGTTCATCGGCTTCGACGTCGACGTGAAAGACCGCAAGGGCAAAGGCAGCGGCACGCGCACGATCTATCCCGTCGAGCAGCCGCACTGCATGGCCAAGAGCCGCACCCTGGCGGACACCGTGATTTACGAACGCCATGACCGCACGCTCTGGAATCTGCTCATCGCCCCTGGAAGCCACGGGGGCAACGGCGACACGCCGCCCACCGCGGCCGCCGCAGTGTGATGCACCACATCGCTCCTCTTCATCGCAACCATCTTCCTCCGACACACCCACCTACTCAGGAGACTTTCCATGCTTCCCGACCGCGAAGGACGTTTCAAGGCCCGCATCCTCGAACACGGCGTGTCCGAGACGGGACCCAACAATCTGGCCACGTTTGTCTGCCGGTTCCAGCTCGTGCAGGAACTATCTGGAGCCGAGTGGATTCACGTTGACCAGGACCTGGACATCACCGGCTACTTCTACCTCGAGAAGAAAGACGGGTCGCTCAACTCGATCACCATCGACAACCTCAAGGCGGCGTTTGGCTGGGACGGCCGCGATCCGTTCTGGCTGCAGGACTCTGATTTCAGCGAGCATGTTGTTCAGGTGAAGCTCGCCATTGAGGAATACAACGGCAAGAGCCGCGTCAAGGTGAAGTACGTGGACGCGGAGCATGCCTCGCCGACGGACGTGCCGCAGGCCGACGACAACGAGCGCCGCACGATCGGGTCGCGTCTGGGCGCCAAGTTCCGCGCCAATGCCGGCGGTACTCCCGTGCCCGCGCCGAAGCCTGCGACATCGCGGCCCACGCCCCCGGCGCCCCCGGCACCCCCCGCGACGAAGGCAGGTGCGCCCAGCACTTCGAAACCGCTCACGCCGGCACCTTCCAATGCTGGCGCGGCGACCGCATCACTTCCGCAGACCGCCACGATGCAGCAGGCGTGGGAGGCACTCGTGAAAGCCTGTCCGCCCAAATGGGCGCAGGCCGACATCGAGTCCGAATGGTTCCGCATCCTCGGCGAACTCTTCCCCGGCAAGACACCGGAAGCGCTGTCGCCACAGGAATGGGGCATCGTTGTCGCCGAAGCGCCGGGCAAAGTCGTGCCGCTGTGATTGCTCAGATTTCTAAATGCCCGGGTCCGTTTCTCTGGGCCGGCACGGACGCTGGCCCCCGGAGCCGCCGGGATGTTGGCCCACGGACGGGCCTTTGTTTTACGCGTGCGGGGCTGAGCGGCTGGTCGCTCGCCGGGTTCATCGCCCGGTCGCCGCGGGTTCGATTCCCGCTCCCGCCGTTACTCGCATGAAACTTCAACTTCGTGATTACCAGAGCCGGGCCGTCGAGAACGTCGTCGCCGCGATTCAGCGGCGCCCGATCCTCGTGGCACCCACAGGCAGTGGAAAAACGCAAGTCGCAACGTCGATCATCGAGCGCCTGGGCGTGCCCACGCTCTGGCTCGCGCACCGCAAGGAACTGATCGACCAGGCGGCGCAGCGGCTGACCGCTCACGGCGTCAGTGCTGGCATCATCATGGCCGGCTGCCCCACCGCGCCATTGGCCCGCGTGCAGGTGGCTTCCGTGCAGACGCTGGTTCGCCGAGAGAAGCCGCCGGCCCAATTGCTCGTTTTCGATGAGGCTCACCACGCCACCGCCGATTCGTACCAATCGATCCTGGACGCTTATCCCGATGCGAAGATCGTGGGGCTCACAGCCACACCGTTTCGGCTCGATGGCCGGGGCCTGGGCGATCTCTTCGGCGAACTGGTCATCGCCGCGTATCCCGATGAACTCTGCGCCGCCGGTGTGCTGCACCGTCCGCGCGTCTGGTGCTCCAAGACGCC
>CAZUUP010000442.1:0-5293 GCA_964623105.1 uncultured Akkermansia sp. | reverse complement strand
TCATTCGCCGCAAGCATCTTGCATTGAGCACGGAGCAGTGTTACCGAGCCTGGCTCCGGCGATATTGCGACTGCTTGCTGACGATTCCCGGTCATTTGACGAGCGAGCAAAAGTTGGAACAGTTTCTCACGGCTTTGGCGAGAGAAGGTGTGGCGGCGAGCACCCAAAATCAAGCCTTCAATGCGCTTGTTTTCTTTTATCAGGAGGTCATGGGCACGCCCCTGACCAACATCAAGGCGCTGCGGGCGCGGCGGCCGGAGCACGTGCGCCATGCGCCCAGCCGTGCGGATACGTTGCGGCTGCTGAAACTGGTGGAAGCGGACACGGGCCCCGCCGTGAGTCTGGTGGTTCGATTGTTGTATGGTTGCGGTCTGCGGGTGACGGAGCCGTTGAGCTTGCGGATCAAGGATGTGGATTTAGATGCGGGGCAATTCATCATCCGCGCCGCCAAAGGCGGCAAGGACCGGGTGGTGGCGATTCCGAAGGCGGTGGCGGGAGATTTGCGCACGCAAATCGAAGCGGCGCGGGTGGTCTGGCAACAGGATCAGAGGAAACAAGTTCCGGTGGCGCTGCCACAACTGCTGGCTGCCAAATATCCGCAGGCGCGCTTTGAGTGGAACTGGGCGTGGTTGTTTCCAGCCGCTCAACCGTGTCAGGATCCGCGCACCGGGAAACCGGTGCGCTGGCGGATGCACGAAGCGAATATTCAGCGGGCCGTCCGGCAGGCGTGCCGCAAGGGCGGGTTGTTTATCCTGCCGCATGAGCTTCGGCATGCCTATGCCACGCATTGTCTCAATCGCGGAGCCAATCCCCGGGCAATTCAGGAGGTGATGGGGCATAAATCGCTGGAAACGACCATGGCTTATCTGCACGCGGAGGCGCTTGAGGTGGGAAGTCCGCTAGATAGCCAGGGATAAGATTCCTGTCCTCGGGAAGGTTCGGGGCGGCCACGGCGAAATTTCAGTTGCGGTCGTTTCCAAGCCGTATCCAGGCAGTCGCAAACGCCGAGCTGACCACAGAGTCACGATGAACACAATGGGGCGGAGCCGCAGCCATAGTGGCCGAGATGGACGAGTGACGCGGAGTGAAACGGGGGAGTGGTCAACCCGGGAGACCGAACACTTGGCGGTGGCGGCGGGCGATTCGGTCAGCGGGCGGTGGCGGGAGCCGCCGGCCGTTCGGGAGCAGATTGGCCGAGGGTCGGGCGATGCTGATCGGCAAGCTGGGTGACTTGCGCGTGGAGCTGGCGGGCGAGTTCCTTGCGGTCATCGCCGCTGGGGATGGTGGGGCCAAAGACGACGACGGCGTGGATGCGTTCCTTGGAGAGCAGGTTCAGGAAGTGCGGACCGAAGACCATGTCGCGCCAGTAACAGACCTCGTCCGCGGCGGAACCGCCCTCGATGCGGTAGCCGATCCACGCGGAGGTCACAGGCCAGCCGCGGGCGACGGCCGGTTCGAGCAGGGCCGGACGGAACGGGAGGACGGTGTCGCCGCCGGTGCTGGTCCCCTCGGGGAAGATGCAGAGCAGCGCCTGCTGCCGGCCGACGGCTTCCAAGCCTTCGTTTACTGACACGACGTCGGCCTTGCGGCTGCGGTCCACGTAGATGGTGCCCGCGCAGCGCGTGAGCCAGCCGATCACGGGCCAGCTCCGCACCTCGACCTTCGAGACGAAGACGGTCGGGCTGGCGGCGGCCAGCACGGGGATGTCCACGTAGCCGAGGTGATTGGCCACCAGCAAGCCGTCGCGCGGCGGCGCACCGTGGACGGTGACCTCGACGGCGAGGACCTTGAGGAAGCGACGGCCCCAGCGTTGGGACCAGGCGGCACGGCGGCGGTAGTCAAAGCCCTTTTCCCGGGGCCAGACGACGAGGAAATGTTCCGCAATCGCGCCGGCAGCGACGACGAAGAAACCAGTCAAACGGAACCCGACCCGGAGCGGATTTCGCAGCCAACGCATCAAGTGAGGTAGCGGCGGACCATGGACTCGGGGAGGGTGCGCAAGTCCAGAAACGTGAGGAAATCAATCGTCTTGAAGTCGCGATCAATCGCCGGGGGACCGCAAATGCAGGCGCCGAGGGAGAGGTAGGCAGCGAGCAGCTTCGGAACTTTGGGGGCTTTTTCGAGCCGTTGCTCGAGGGAG
This sequence comes from uncultured Akkermansia sp., assembly GCA_964623105.1. Classification (GTDB taxonomy): domain Bacteria; phylum Verrucomicrobiota; class Verrucomicrobiia; order Limisphaerales; family BJHT01; genus BJHT01. Next base: position 3,153 of record CAZUUP010000442.1, on the reverse strand, counting down.
CAGGCCCACGCGGGGACCGGCTGGACGCGCCAGGGTTCCGGGGCCAGATGTCGCGATTGCAGGGCCGCATACATCGCCGCGCCGACTGCGGGGTCCTGGGAGGTGACGGAACTGCAACCAATGAGGCAACTGACGCCGGCCGCCCGGGCGTAGTCGGAGATGCCCTTCCAGAGCATGCCGAGCACGGCGAGGTTGCGGTGTTGGAGGTGGACGCAGGCCCGTCCGAGTTCGAGGATTTGCCCGCGCATGGGCTCGAGCGGTGCCAGATCAAACTCCTGGCCGCTGTAATAGCCGAGCCCGGCGGCAGCCTTCGCGCCAGTTTGCATGCGATAAGTGCCGACGACCTCGCCGGTGCGCACATCCTCGACGAGCAGGTGGTCGCAGACTTCGTCAAACGGATCGGCATCGAGGCAAGTGGCGTAGGATTGTTCGAGTCCCTCGTTGAGTTCGAGATTGAAGACGAGAAAGCGCAGGGTCTGCGCTGCACGCACATCCTCGCGTGTCGCCGCCAGGCGCAGGCGGTAGGGGCTTTCCGCCCGCCCGCGCGCGAGCACCCGATCCCCGACATTCGAGATCAATTGCATGGTAGTTCCTCCATTTGATTACCGGCCCGCCGTCTCATTCAAACATCCCGTCCTGCCGCGTTTGCATTTCTTATCACCAGCATCGTTTCCCTTCCCCGGCGGCGTGTCAAATCCGCGATGGTGACAGATTCGTGACTCCCGCCCGCCACTTCGCGGTCAGGCGTCTGCGCCACGCCCTCCTTCATACAAGTTCACCCGCTGAAGCGGTAATCGATTAATTGCGCCGCCGCATCGCAATTATCGATGTTTGGCCGGACCGGAGGTTCGTCATCGGATGCGTGGGCAAACGCAGAACGATGCCGGAGGAAGCAAGGGCGGGAACGGCCAGATGCTCCCGCCGATCATCCTCCGGCAGCTTCGGCAGTTGCTGGTGAGGTGGCAGACCGGACCATGCGCGGAGCAGACAAACAGAGGGCACGGCATCCTGGCCGTTATCGAGTGAGCAGCGCCGGACGCGGGGCGACCTGCGGATGACGACGTGAAGCAAACGCCGCGCGTGCAGGCAGGGTTCAGGGATTCCGGGCGCGAAACGACCGTGGGGGAATTCTCGCCCCGGATAGTTCGCTCCGATTGCGGTTGAGCGAGCCGTCGGGCCGCGGAAGTTCAGGGCGTTTTGGCGAGGTCGAGAAACACGATGATCGAAGGATTGCCGACGGTCGCAAAGTGCCCGGTGAACTGGAGTCCCCCGCCCTGCCGGTCCACGCGGAAGACGGTGACATTGTCGGCCCGCTGGTTGCAGACATAGAGGAACTGGCCCGTGGGATCGAAGTTGAAGCTGCGGGGGTAATTGCCGCGGGTCGGTTCATCGGCCACGTAGGTCAACTGGCCGTCCTTGCCCACCGCGAAGATGGCCACGCTGTCGTGCAGGCGGTTGCCGGCATAGACGAACCGGCCGTCCGCGGAGACCAAAATTTCGGAGCAGAAATTGCTGCCAGCGTATCCGGGCGGAAGACTCGACAGCGTCTGCCGCGCGGTCAAACGGCCCGTGGCGGAGTCGTAGTCGAACAACACGACGGTCGAGCCTTCCTCCTGGATGGAATAGAACCAGCGGCCGTTGGGATGAAAGGCGAAGTGACGCGGACCATCACCGGGAGGAAGCGAGACGGCGGGCGGCTGGTTCGGCGTGAGAAGTCCTTTTTGCGCATCGAACCGCCAGACAAAGATCTGGTCGAGCCCCAGGTCCACATGCAGCACGAAGCGGCCCGCCGGGTCGGATTCGATCATGTGCGCGTGGGTGCGATCGTGTCCGCTGAAAGCGAAACTTCCGGGCGGAGCGTTGGTGGCCCGGGTGGGGCCGATTTTGCCAGCGTCATTTTTGACATCCGTCGGTTCACCCAGGCGTCCGTCGGCGAGGACCGGGAGGACGGCCACGGAACCGCCGAAATAATTGGCGACGAAAAGAAACCGGCCGGACGGGTGCAAGCTCACATAGGTCGGTCCGGCGCCGCCCGAGCGCACGGTGTTCAGCAGGCGCAACTGACCGTCCGGACGGTTTACGTCGAAGGCGCTGACAGTGCCTTCCTTCGCTTCGCCCACCCGGTCGGTTTCGTTGGCGGAATAAAGCCGGGTGCCAGCGGCATTTAGCGCGAGGCAACTCGGGCTGGTGCCGGATTCATACCAGCCGGCAGGCGTCAGCGCGCCGGTGGCACGGTTGACGCGAAAGAGATGGATGCCACGTCCGTTGCCGGGCGGCAGGTCCACCTGCGTCGGCAAGGTATCCTTCAACGGCGAACTGAACGTGCCGACGTAGGCCATCAAGGGCGCTCCGGCATCGGCGGCGCCTGCTGGAAAACGGCCGGCCAGCAGCGCGGTGCCGCCGGCCAAGGCCGACGTGGTCTGGAGGAATGTCCGCCGGGAAACGCCGGCCGAAATCGGGTGCTCAGGATGTTTCATGGATGCCCGAAGCGTAGGAGCCGGGCACCGAAATGGCCAGACAAAGAGACGCCTTCCAACTGGCAAAACACGGAGCAAGGCCGGCAAAGGCCGGTGGTCGCGACCGGTGGCTGCGGAAAGCGGGAAGCTGGCGAACCGGGGCGATGACCGTCTCTCCCGAACACTCGTGCGCCGGGAGAGACGACTGAGGACCGAGGCTTACTTGCGCTTGCCGACCGCGGCTTTGGCAGCGACCGCGGCGCTCTTCTTCTGATTGGCGCTGGCGGCTTTGGATTCCTTCTGACCGGACTTCTTCTGGTTAGCTTTCGGGGATTTGTCGCCCATAACTTTGATTTTGTTTCCGTGGATTGACTGTTCTGCGGCATGTCATTTTCCCCGCAGGCCCCGCCACCCTGCGCCCAGAACACCCCAATGTAAATGACAGACACCGGCATGAAGCGTGACGAAAGTTCGTGCCGTCCGCTGCATGGTCCTCGACTTCCTATCCTCGGTTCGGAACCGAGGAGCGTGGTGGAAGAGCAGGCGTTCCGCCCCGGCCACGCCAAAAGCGAGTGTGGGGCACCCCTCTCCCCTTCCCTCCCCCCGTTCGTGCCTCACGGGGCGAGGGAGACGGGCGATACATTTGAATCGACGGCTCCGGCCCGAACTTTTGCAACTAGTGACACCGGCCAGCCAA
>CAZUUP010000441.1:0-5306 GCA_964623105.1 uncultured Akkermansia sp. | reverse complement strand
ATGCCGCGCCGGGGACTGATAGCAAGGAAATCCGCTAACGAACGGAGCAGATCTTGCTGCGGGCGCGGCAGGGCAAGAGTTTTGGCGAACTGGCCAAGCAGTATTCCGAAGGTTCGCAACGGCAGCAGGGAGGCGACTACGGATGGCGCGAGCGGTCGTTCTTCCGCAAGGAACTCGCCGACGTGGCGTTCAGCCTGAAGCCCGGGCAGGTCAGCCCGGTGATCGAGACGCCCGAGGCTTTTTACCTGATGCAGGTCGAGGAAGTTCGTCTGGCCCGGGTGCGTCCGGTCGGTGAGGTCAGGGCCGAAATCGAGAAGCTGCTGCTCGGCAAGGAGCGGACGCGTTTGCAACAGAAGTACGTGGACCGGTTGAAGAAGAAATCATTTGTCCGCTATTTCGAAATGTGAGCGCCAGGGTGGAACGGCTGACTGTTGCCACGGGCGGCGGGATCCGTTGCAGAGGGGCGTGGGGCAAAAGTAACTCGGCTCCTGTTGCTGAAGCGGCGGCGGCGGCGAGACCTTGGAAAGGTTTCCCCCATCAGGATGGTTGCGTCCGGCGTGAAACCAATCGGCCACAGGAACGGAAGCGGGGATAGCGCTGGTCTGGCGCAGCATGGATAATTCCGAGACACCAAACTCGCCGGCCCCGGGCAACCCCGCGGCGCCGCGCTGTCCACGTCAGGCGCAACGCAAAGCCGCCATGGCCGCACGCGCCACGAGTCCCCGGGTGGTTTGGGCGGACTGGCATGAGGAGCCGTTCCGGTGTTTTTTTCCCGTGGCCGTGCTGGCAGGAATTGTGGGAGTGGCGCTATGGCCAGTGGTGTTGAGCGGGTGGATGACGGATTATCCGGGGGTCCGGCACGCGCGATTGATGGTCCAGGGATTTTTCGGCGGGTTCATGATTGGTTTTCTGGGGACGGCTTTCCCACGGTTTCTGGAGGTGCGCGCCCTGCGCGCGACCGAGGTGTTTCCCCTGTGGTTTGTTTTTTGCAGCTGCATCGGTGCTCACGCGTTGGGGGCGACGGGGTTGGGCGACGGCCTGTTTATCGTCACGGCCCTGGCACTGGCGGTGATTCTCGGGGGCCGGCTGCGGCAACGCCTGGATGTGCCGCCGCCCGGTTTTGTGCTTGTGGCCCTGGGGTTCGCAATTGGACTCGCCGGGTTGGGATTGATGACCTGGGCTGGTTCGCAGGAAGCGGCGGCGGGGTGGGAGGCGCTGGGGCGTCTGTGGGCGTATCACTGCTTTGTCTTGCTCGCGATTCTTGGCGCGGGGGGCTTCTTGCTGCCGCGTTTTTTGGGCCTGAGTCCGCGCCGGAAATTCGCCACCTCCGTCACCGGCTCGCCGGAATGGCGGCGCCAGGCGCTGCTGGCGGCGGGTACGGGATTGCTCGTGGCCGGTTCTTATGTGCTGGAGACCGCCGGCTGGAACCGGTGGGCGGGACTTTTGCGGGCGGCGACCGTCACGGGCTACCTGTGGAACGAGCTGCCGCTGGAGCGGTTGCGCTGGTCGGGGCGGGGAGTTCAGTGGATTCTGATGTTCGGGCTGGCAAGCATGCCCTTGGGCATTCTGGCCGCAGCCTGGTGGCCCCATGTGCGGGTGGGCCTGTCGCATATCGAACTGGTCAGCGGATTCGGACTGATCACGTTGGGGGTGGGGACCCGCGTGATTTTCGGGCACAGCGGACAGCGGGAGCAGCTCGAACGGTTTCACCCGTGGTTGACCGCGGCGGCGGTGTTGATGTTGCTCGGAATGTTGAGCCGGGTGAGCGGGGATTTTTTACCAAAATCGCTTGCCAGCCATTACTTCTCCGGCGCGTTGTGCTGGCTGGCGGGGATGTTGATCTGGGCGGCCTGCGTGCTGCCGAAGATTCTCATCGCGGACCGCGAGCGGTAGGCGCCGGGTGCGGCCTGGACGGGCGGGGCGTGAGGGACTGAAATTCCAAGCGATGGTTGGTGCCGGCAAAACCATGCGCGGCGAGAAAGGCTTCGCTGGCGGCACGAATCCCGACCTCGCGCCGGGTGAACGGATCGCGGTAGGCGAGTCCAACGGCGCGCAATGCAAGGGGTTCACGGGCCGGCGGACCGTAAAGGTCGTCGCCCAGAATGGGGCAGCCCGCGGCGGCCAGGTGAACCCGAATCTGATGGGTGCGCCCGGTGTGCGGACGGGCTTCGATCAGGTGGCAGTTGTTCTGAGTGGCAAGGACGCGGAAATCAGTGACGGCGAGTTTCCCATTCCGGTCCGGCTGCACGCGACCGATTTGCCGCGGGTCGGGCCCCAGCGACAGATTGCAAGTCCACGCACTGGCCGCGGGTTGCTGCCGGGTGACGGCGAGATAGACCTTCTCCATCCGGCGGCTCTCGAACAAGGCGGCCAGCGACTGCAGGGCACCGGGGCTCTTGGCGAAGAGGAGAATACCTGTCGTATCGGCGTCGAGCCGGTGGATGTGCTTCAGGAAGCGAAGCATCCGGGATCGGGCCCAGAAGTGGCCGGCGCCAATCGACGACGTGATGGCGGCTTGCAGATTCCGGTCGGTGCGCTGCCAGGTGAACGGGACGAGCATCCAGCCGGCCGGTTTGTCGATCGCCAGAACCGACCGGTCCTCGAAGAGTATCGGGATGGGCGGGTGACCGGGCAGTTCCAGATTCGAAGGCTTGGACATGAACTGAAGGCGACCGGTGGTGGGCGCTGCGCAGTTGCTGGCAACCGGCCGTGGGCGCAGGGATTTGCCATGCCCGCACGAGCGCCGTGCATTTGGAGTCCCGTCAAATCTGGGAGTAGGCGGTTGGCTTGAGCAGGACGTTGCCGATATTGGTGACGATTTCGGGATCCGTCAGTCCGGGGGTGGCGCTGAGCTTTTTCCACTCGGGGTCGCTGCGAAAAGCATCCCAGCTCCGCTCGCGCGCGGCCATGTCGGGGAATGTCAGGAGGTAGGTAAGATTGGGCAGACGGGGACCGACGAGGGTCTCGCCAAAGAAAACCGGCGTCAGCCCGGTCCGGCGGAAGATGCTGATTTCGCCATTGTCAAACATCCCGACCTTTTTGCGATTGGCGGATTTGCTGTGCGATTCGTAGGTGCGCAATTCGAAGATGCGCGGCTGCTTCGCGGCGGTCTGCGGCGGCAACTCGATCTTGCGCATCGACTGGAACGCGACGAGCAGCGAGCTTTCCTTCCGCACATAGCCGGGGTCGGTGGCGGGCAGATTGGTGAACGGGGCGTTGCGGACTTCGGCGTCGTTTTCGAAGCGGGTTTGGGCCGCGGCCATGGCGGCAAGAGACGGGTAGGCGAGGAGGACGTATTTCGCGGGCATCTCGGGGCCGAGGGTGACATCGAAGACGCCGACGGGCGCGACACCGGCCCGATTCCAGGCGGGCAGGGCAACGTCGCGCATGAAATCGTCGAAACGCGCTCCCATCGGTCCGCGGCGCAGCCGGTAATGGCGCAGTTCGTAGAATTCGCGTGCCGTTTCCGGCGACTCGGCCGCAGCGGCGGCCGGGGTTGCTGAGGGCGTGATGTTCATCGCGGTGACGGTGGTGAACGCGAGGGACGATTTCAAGAAATGACGGCGATGCATGCGTTTAGATGCCGGAGGCTGTCCCCGGTCTCGAAAAAAAGAAAGCGCGGTTTGCCGTCGAAAAAAAGGCGCACAGGGCCGTGAAATGGGACGGCGAATCCTTTGCTGAAGAACCGTGCCCTGCGCGGCCGACGGAGGGAAAATCAGGCGGGAACGGCGACGGGCGCCACCGGCCGTCGCGTCATTCTTGTTCCGGGCTGACCGTTCGGGGCTGGCCGTTCGAGGTCGGCCGGGTGTCCCGCGATGAGTTGCTCGGTGGCGGCACCGCAAAGCTTGATAAAGGTTTCCTCGGAAAGATTAAGCGGCCGGGCCCGGCGGTGAAGAATACCCCACGTCCGTTTCAGTTTGCGGCGTCCCAGCGGCAGGGCGACCAGCGAGCGTTCACGCAGTTCCCGCTGGGCAATCCACGGAGCCAGGATGCTGACGCCCAGGCCCAGCTTCACGAGTTCCTTGCTGGTCTCCATGCTGCCAACCTCGATGAGGCTGTTGAGCGTAACGTTCTCCCGCTGGAAAAATTCCTCGATGAGGCGGAAGGTATAGGTCGCTTTGTTGTAGAGGATGTAGTTCTGCCGGGGGATTTCGTCGCGGGTGACAAAGCCTTGCACCGCCCACGGATGCGAGGGGGCGACGAGAAAGACCAGTTCGTCGGCGAAGAGCGGGATGAAATCCAGCCGCGGTTCGTTATGGGGTTCCAGAGCCAGCGCAAGGTCGATGGTGTTGTGCAGAAGGAGTTCCATTGCCACGGGGGTGTCGCCGGGGTGGATGCTGATCTGGGATTGCGGAAATTGCTGCTTGAACTGGCCCAGCACCGGAGGGAGCAGATACTGGCACGCGGTGGTGCTGGCGCCGAGTCGCAGACGGCTGTGACCCCATTTGGTCAGCTGTTCGAGGGATTGGCGGGCGTTCTCCATTTCGCGAATAATCTTGGTCGCGTAATGGAGCAATTGTTCGCCGGGCGGGGTTAGGGAAACTTTTTTGCCCACTCTGTCCAAAAGGCGACAACCCAGGTCGCGTTCCAGCGCCTTGATGCCGTGACTGATGGCGGATTGGGAAAGGAACAATTCCTTGCCGGTCTGCGTAAAGGAACCCGTGCGGGCGAGGGTGACGAAGGCGCGTAGTTGGCGGCTGTCGATGATCGTGTTCATTTCCGGATCGTCGGTGGAACAATCCTCATTCATTGACTAGCAAGCCGCGGGCCAATCGGGAACGTCACGACCGGGCAGGGCGCACGAAAGAACGAAAAATGCGGCTAAAACGCCGGCAACTCAACCGCTCGGCCTCGCTGATGGCGGCATTGCCGGGACTCGTCAGCTTCCGGGTTGGAGGGGCTTGATGTCGGGCAGTGCTGCTGTAAGCGGCGGTCGAAAAGTGCGGCGGGTGGCGCTCGAAAAGTGAGACACCTTCCGGTTCAAAGGAGAGCGAAGTGGGGCCGGTTCGAGCAGTTATTGTTGCTCGCGCAGGCGACGGTCGCGTTCGGCAAAGGCGGCTTCCTCCGCGGGGAATCTCGCGTCCCGTTCCCGGTGGACTTGCTCGCCCACCCGCCGGATGACGATATCGGAACGACAAAACTCCGTGCCACAACTTGGGGCAGGTGATCATCATTTCGTTCCGAGGCAGATTCTCGGCGCGAAGGCTCCCGAATGCGAAGCGGGAATCCTCTCAGCCCTGCACTGTTGCCGTGGGTGTGTGACGAATAAGTAACCGAAAAGACGCGCGCCTTGTGGGGCGTGATTT
>CAZUUP010000440.1:0-5308 GCA_964623105.1 uncultured Akkermansia sp. | reverse complement strand
GGCATCTACTACGCGACTCTGGTGAGCCTGGGGCCGGACAAGGCCAATCTGCTCATCGGCAACCAGAGCTGGCAAGTGGACAGGCAGTGGCTGTCCGACTTCTGGGGTGGCAGCTATACCCTGCTGTGGCGCATGCCCAAGGGCGGCGTCGCCCTGATCGGCAACAATGCCGGCGCGACCCAGGTACAGTGGCTGGACAACGCTCTCAGCCGCGCCCTGCAACAGCCGGATCGCAAGGTGCGGCGCTTCGATGCCGGGGATGGCAACCGGCGCGTCGGGGACTTCCGCGTAGAACTTGTTGAAGGCTTCGGAAAAGAACTGCCAGCGCCGGAACCCAAACGGTTCGCCCTGTTTCTCGTTGGCGAGCCATTCGGCGAACTCGGCCTCGGCGTGGTTGCGATTGACGTCGTGATTGCCCGGAATCACGGCGACCCGATGGCGCTGCTGCGGCGTGATGCCGAGGTGGGCGGCAATGCCCGCGAGAAACTCGAATGCTTTCTTGAACTCATCACGTGTCCCCCACTCCGCCAAGTCCCCGGTGAGCACTACAATCTCCGGCACCAAACCCCATTGATCCTTGAGCAGGTCGAGGTCTTTGCAGGTGCGGGCGAGGAGGGTGTCGTGCTTGCCGTCCGCGAGGGGGAGCGCACGTTTTCCGAAGACATGATTCTTCCCAAACTGCGGGTCCGAGAGGTGCAGGAGCGTGATGGCGTCGCGCGGCATGTCGGGCAGTGTAGCGGGATGCGCCCGATGGAAGCAATGCGGCGCTTTGCGGAAGGGTGAAGCCTCCGCTCCATAAGTCGCGCGGTTTGCGGCCATGGCGGGACGCCCCCCGCATCCCAAAATTCGGGTTTAGAACGCCCCGGCAGCCGAATTCCCCAGATTCCTCACATCCTCACGGCGTCCCCACGCGAAATAACAGCCCGATCCATCAGCCAACGCATTCGTCCCCGTCAACCCCTTCACCCCCGCCCGCGCCCCCCGCATGCTTGCACTCCGCTTGCCCCCGTGAGGCACTCCGCCCCCAATCTTGCCACCCGCTCCTGCGCTTGTCACTCTCCCGCCATGCCCACCACCCGCCCACGCCCTCGCACCACACGCTGATACCGCCCCCTTCCAGCTTCCCTCCGCCACCCGACTGCGTGCAAAACCCCGCCCCCGCTGCATCCCCGTCCTCCCCCTCCACCGAGGAACGCCAGCGCATTCTCTCGACCTTCGCCGGCCCGCCCTTCGACCCCGCCCTCGCCGGCCCCGCCCTGCTCCACCACCTCTTCGAAGCCACCGCCGACATCCACCCCGGTCTGATCGCCCTCATGTGCGGCGACGAACGAATGACCTACGGCCAACTCGACCACGCCGCCAACCACCTCGCCCGCCATCTCCGCCGCCACGGTGCCCACCCCGGCCAGGCCGTCGCCTTTCTGCTCCCTCGTTCCCTCGACGTTTACATCACCCTCCTCGCCGTCCTCAAATCCGGCGCCGCCTACGTCCCGCTCGACCCCGACTATCCCGCCGACCGCATCCAATACATCCTCGCCGATTCCGGCGCGTGCGCCCTCGTCACCACCCAATCCCTCGCCCCCAAAGCCGCTGGCTTTCCCCGATACTCGCTGCTCCTCGACACGCCGCAGCCCGCAATCTCCGCCGAAAGCAGCGCCCGACTCACAGCTACGGAAACTCCCACCACCCCCACCGATCTCGCCTACATCATTTACACCTCCGGCACCACCGGCCGGCCCAAGGGCGTCCAACTCGAACACCGCTCCGCCTGCAATCTGGTCCGCGCCGAGGGGCGCCTGTTCCAAGTCCGCCCTTCCGACCGCGTTTACCAAGGCTTCTCCATCGCCTTCGACGCCTCCGTCGAGGAAGTCTGGCTCGCCTTTCACTCGGGCGCCGCCCTCGTCGTCGGCACCCGTGAAATGGTCCAGTCCGGTCCCGCCCTCTCGCGTCTTCTCGCTGAAGCCGGCGTCACGGTTTTTTCCTGCGTCCCCACGCTCCTCGCCATGATGTCCGAGGACGTCCCCACCGTTCGCCTCCTCATCCTCGGCGGCGAGCAATGCCCCGCCGACCTCGTCGCCCGCTGGGCCCGCCCCGGCCGCCGCCTGGTCAACACCTACGGCCCCACCGAAGCCACCGTCATCGCCACGGCCACCGACTGCGATCCGCAAAAGCCCGTCACCATCGGGCGCCCCGTTGCCAACTACTGCGCCTACATCCTCGACGAACAGCTCGCGCCCGTGCCCGTCGGCGCGCCCGGCGAACTCCACCTCGCCGGCCCGGGCATCGCCCGCGGCTATGTGGGACGCCCCGACCTCACCGCCGAAAAATTCATTCCCAACCCCTTCGTCCCGCCCGATTCGCCCTACGCTCGTCTCTATAAAACCGGTGACCTCGCCCGCTGGACCCCCGTCGGCGAAATCGAATTCCTCGGCCGCGCCGATGGCCAGGTCAAACTCCGCGGCTTCCGCGTCGAGCTGTCCGAAATCGAATCCGTCCTCCTCCAGTGCCCCGAAATCCAGGCCGCCGCCGTCACCGTCCGCGAAGACCTTCCCGGCATCCAGCAACTCGTCGCCTACGCCATCCCCCGCCCCACCGCTCTCATCGATGAATCCCGCCTCAAGGCCGCCCTCCGCGAGCGCCTGCCCGCCTACATGGTTCCGGCCTTGATCGAAACCCTCTCCTCGCTCCCCACCCTCCCCAGCGGCAAAGTCGATCGCCGCGCACTGCCCGCCCCCAAGCCCCGCACCGCTCCCGCGCCCACCCCCGAGCAACGCCCCCGCTCCCCCCTCGAACAAACCATCGCCGCCGTCTGGGAAACCCTCTTCGCCCCCGCCCGCGTCTCGCTCCAGGACAACTTCTTCCTCGATCTCGGCGGCCATTCCCTCCTCGCCGCCCGCATGGTCTCGGAACTCCGCCAGAAACCCGGCCTGTCCTCCGTCTCGATCCTCGACGCCTACGAACACCCAACCATCGAATCCCTCGCCGCCAAAATCTCCGCCGACCTCGCCGCCCGCCAACCGTCCGCCGCCGCCTCTTCCACCCCAAACGCCACCCCACCGCCGCCCCGCCCCACCATCCCCGCCGGACGCCACGCCCGCTGCGGCCTCTTCCAGCTCGCCGCCCTCTATCTGATCCTCGGCTTCTTCTCCATCCGCTGGCTCGCCCCCTTCCTCACCTACACCTGGATGGTCGAGGACGACTACGAACGCTGGGAAGCGGTTATCGGCGCCATCATCTTCGTCGTCGCCCTCTTCCCCGCCATGCTCGCCGCCTCCATCGCCATCAAATGGATCGTCATCGGTCGCTATCGCGCCGGCACCTATCCCCTCTGGGGTTTCTACTACCTGCGCTTCTGGTTCGTGAACAGCATCCAGTCCGCCATTCCCATCGATTACCTCGCCGGCACCCCGTGGCTTCGACTCTACCTCCGCCTCATGGGCGCCCGCATCGGGCGCGATGTCCACCTCGCCACCGATGGCTTCGCCGCCTGCGACCTCCTCACCATCGGCGACGGCTCCACCATCGGCATCGACGCCACCATGACCGGCTACCACATCCATGACGGCATGCTCCACCTCGGCACCGTCACCATCGGTAAAAACTGCTTCGTCGGCACCCGCGCCGTCCTGCGCGAAAACACCCGCCTCGAGGACGGCGCCGCCCTCGAAGATCTCTCCCTCGCCCCCGCCGGCACCGTCATCCCGTCCGGCGAACGCTGGCTCGGCTCGCCTCCCCGCTGCGTCGGGCGTACCTCCCCCGCCCCCAAATCCGACCCCGCCCCGCCCGCCCGCCGCCTCGCCTTCGCCCTCCTCCACGCCCTCGGCATCATCCTGTTCCCCGCCTGCGTCCTCGCCGCCATCTTCCCCGGCATGATGCTGATGAATCACCTCAACTACCTCGACGACTACTACACTTACCTCGTCCTCGCCCCCCTCGTCGGCCTTTCTTTCGTCGTCTTCCTGTGCCTCGAAATTGCCCTGTTCAAATGGCTCCTCCTCGGACGCGTGCAACCCGGCCGCTACCCCATCCTCAGCTCGTTCTACCTCCGCAAATGGTTCGTCGATCAACTCCTCGACTTGAGCCTCGACTTCCTCGGCCCCCTCTACGCCTCCGTTTACCTCGCTCCATGGTACCGCCTCCTCGGCGCCAAACTCGGCCGCATGACCGAGATCTCCACCGCCTCCTTCATCTCGCCCGATCTCCTCACCATCGACGATGAAAGTTTCGTCGCCGACGCCGTCTCCCTCGGAGCCGCCCGCATTGAGCATGGCCACATCACCATCGCCCACACCCGCATCGGCAAACGCACCTTCGTCGGCAACAGCGCCATCCTCCCGCCCGGCACCGCCCTCGGCGACAACTCCCTCATCGGCTGCCTCTCCGCCCCGCCCGCCAACCCCGCCGACGCCCTCCGCCCCGGCGCCGCCTGGCTCGGTTCCCCCGCCCTTTTCCTGCCCCAACGCCAGCAGAGCACCGCCTTCGCCCTCGACACCACCTTCCAACCCGGCCGCAAACTTCGCTACCAGCGCGCCGCCATCGAGTTCTTCCGCGTCATCCTTCCCCCCACCGGCTACATCGTCCTTACCAGCCTCCTCTTCTCCTGGATCGTCCTGCTGCAGGAAGACTTCTACCTCCACGAAATGCTCCTCCTCTTCCCCTTCCTCTACGCCGCCGCCGGCACCCTCTCCGCCGCCTTCGTCGTCACTGCCAAATGGCTTCTCGTCGGACGCTACCGCTCTGGTGAAAAACCCCTCTGGAACACCTTTGTCTGGCGCAACGAACTCGTCAACGCCCTCCAGGAACACCTCGCCAACAATTTCATCGTCGGCGTCCTCGAAGGCACCCCCTTCATCTGCTGGTACTTCCGCGCCCTCGGCGCCCACATCGGCCGCCGCGTTTACCTCGAAACCACCGACCTCACCGAATTCGACCTCGTCCACCTCGGCGACCACGCCACCGTCAACGCCGACGTCACCCTCCAAACCCATCTCTTCGAAGACCGCGTCATGAAAATGTCCACCATCCACCTCGCCCCCAATGCCTGCGTCGGCGCCGCCTCCCTCGTTCTCTACGATACCCGCATCGAAACCGGCGCCTCCCTCGACAGCCTCTCCCTCCTGATGAAAGGCGAAACCCTGCCCCCTGACACCCACTGGCGCGGCATCCCCGCCCGCCCCCCAAGCCCCGCACCGCCCACCCGGCAAAGCTGAGCTGCGCCCCTCTCAGTTCCACGCCACGCAAGGCGTGCAGCAAGTGTCCCGCAGGTCTGACCGGTCTGGCGGGCGGGTGGCAAACTCACTTGCCGACC
>CAZUUP010000439.1:0-5311 GCA_964623105.1 uncultured Akkermansia sp. | reverse complement strand
CGCGAATCTTCGCCACTTCCGATTCCGGCAGCTTCGCCCAGGGCCGCTCGCCATTTTTCAAGTTACCGGGAATCTGCTTCACGACCTCGGCCTTCGGCAGCGGCGCGGGATTTTGCGCGACGACCGAAAGCGTCGCGGCGACGAAAAACACTGCGAGCGTGGCAGCCGGTTTCGACGCGGGAAGCGGAAGCGGAATAGTCATGGGGCAATCAAACACTATCCGCCGTCAGCACGCACGTCGGTAAATCTTCCGGCAACGCGTCTGCTCAAGCCCGCGTCGATGCAGTCGCAACCGCCGGGCGGACGACCGGGTGACGACGAACAGCTTGCGGCGGCACGACACCCAATCGGAGCGTAACGAACCGCAGTGCTTTGCCCGGCAGCGAGGCGACGCAAAGGCCCGAGCTACGACACGGCCGGTTGAGTGAGCGACTGGGCGTCAGGAGCTGGCTTATTGATGGAAAAAGATGGGCGGTAAAAAATGATTGCGTCGGAGATTTCCCATCTTTCATCGCCTATCTATTTCCATAAGTCAGTGTGGCAGGTCAGTGGTCCCGCGCGGCATGGCGCATGGTTGCCGCCGTTCGTCGGGTTGCTCAACACGCGTCGTCGAGACGTTCAACAAACCTGCCACCACGACCCCGATGCCAGCATTGTTCCTGCTGTTCACCCCGCTGACCTGGCCGCGACCGGCAGGCGGAGACGATGCGGGTGGTGAAAGCGCCTACCGGCACGCCGTGGGCCGTGAGCTCCTCAAGGACGGCACGCTCGGGCCGGGCCGGCTCCGGCAATCGCCGCTCCCGCCGGACCACCAGCACAATCCGCCAATGCACAAGCCCGATCCGGCTGCGGAGCGCTGCAGCCATCGCCGGCACCTTGTCCGGCCCAGCCCCGGCGATCGGCAATCCCTCCCGGCGTCCAAACAAGGCAAGCGCCGCCATCGGGCTGGGGAGGCGTTCACTCCGGGCCACCAAGAAATGCTGCACATCCGATGACATTTGTAGATACTCCGACAGTCCATTTTTGTGAAACGCGCCCTCGCCCTCCTCACCGCCCTGCTGCTCGCGCTGCAAACCACGAATGGCGCGGACACGCGCGGTTCCAGTCCCGCTTCGCCCGGCCTCGTGCCGGAAAGCAAGCTCGTGCTGGCTCACTACATGACGAAGATGGTGCCCGGTATGACCGGAGAACGTGCATGGGCCTCGCCCGAATTATACGATCCCGGCGGCAGCACGGCGGCCTTGGGCGGAATGTATCTCACGCTGCCGATGTGGGCGGTGCTGCGGCCCGAAATGTCGCTCGACGAGGCGGTCGATTTCGAGATTCGCTGCGCACGGCGCATGGGGGTGGACGGCTTCCAGTTCTACTATCCGCTATTCAAGTCGGTCGCACCGTTGCGCGACTATAACCGCATCGTGCGGGCGTTCGTGCGGGCTGCAGAGAAGCAGCACCCGGGCTTCAAAGTGACTTTGTGCCTCTCACTTGGCGGCGCGTTTCCCGAGTTGAAGGAAGCGGGGCGCGCGGGGATCTGGGGCGCAGCGCTCAAGGAACTGCTCGATGACACCGCATCCTCGCCCGCGTGGTTGCGGACGCGCGCGGGATCGCTGCTGTTCTACCATTGGGTCACCGACGGTTTCGCCGATGGCGTGGGGCACATGGCGGTGACGCCAGAGCAGGTGGCAAAAGTCGCCGCCGCTTTCGGCCGGCTCGCCGCTCAGAGCGGTCACGCGATGGAATGGGTTTTCCATGTTCGGCGCACGAAGCATGATCCCCCCTACATCGCCGCCATCTTGAAGCACTTCCCCGCCGTGTGGGGCTGGGTCGAGGTGGATGACGATCCGGCCTTCTGGGACGATCTCGCGAAGCGTTGCGCGGAGAAAGGCGTGGCCTATACGCAGACGGTTTATCCCGAATACTTCACTTCGAAAGTGTATGCGCTCGGCGATGAGAACTACCGGCTGCTCAAACCAGCGGAAGCCATCCAGCTCGGCCGGCAGGGAATCGAACGCCACTACCGCCAGACTGACCTCGCCAAAGGACAGGCGCGCCTGCTCCAGTCCGCCATCGACCGCCGCGCGCAGATCATCAACTACGCCACCTGGAATGACTGGCCCGAGGGCCAGCACCTCGCGCCGGAAGCCAATCACAATTTCGGCCCCTCACTGCTGCTGCGACACTTCACCGCCCAATGGCGGGGACAACGATCGCCGCTGGAGGATCAAGCCATCGTCTTCTTCAAGAAGCATCCATCAACCGCCACGCCCGGGCACGCGATCGCCATAAAGGTCAAAAGCCGTCGGAACGACCCGGCCGCCGAAGACGAAGTGCAACTCGTCACCGATCTCACCGCATCCGCCCGCTGCGAGTTAAATGGCAAGGACGCTGGCATCATCGCCGCCGGATTCCGAATCACCTCGCTCCCGCTGCCGGCGGACGGGCCGATGCGCTTCCGCCTGTTCCGCGCGAATGACGGCAAGAAGCTCATCGATTTCACCACGCCACTCGGCATCACCCGCTCGCCGCTCCGCACCGACCGGCTCACGTATTCCTATTCCAGCAATTTCCTCGAGGAGTTCCGTGCGCTCTTTGGCGATGCCCAACCGCCGCTGCCTGTTTTCACCAAAGACTAATTCCCGGCTGATTGACCGCGGCAACATCCGCGCACACCATCTGTCCATACATGAATCTCCAGATCCTGCCCTGCTGCATTTCGATCATCTGCCTCCTCTTCGCCACGGCGGCGCATGCCGCCCCAAGCGTGCGGATCGTGGAGAAAGAAAAGCGCTTTGCCCTGACGCGCGACGGGGAGACTTACTTCGTCCGCGGCGGCGGTGGCGGCGAAAATGCGCTGGAGTCGCTCGCGAACGCCGGGGGCAACTCCATCCGGCTGTGGGGCGATGATCATCTCGGTGAAGTGCTCGATCGCGCACACAAACTCGGCCTCACCGTCACCGCCGGCATCTGGCTCGGGCAGGTGCGGCAGGGGTTTGACTGGAGCGACGCTGCCGGGCTGATCCGGCAGCGCGAGCACATCCGCGCCGTGGTCCAGAAATACAAGGATCACCCGGCATTGCTCATCTGGGCCCTGGGTAATGAGATGGAAGATCCAGTCGGAAAAAACGGCGCCGTCTGGTCGCAGATCAACAACCTCGCCCGCATGGTGAAGGAGCTTGATCCGGGGCATCCGACGATGACCGTGGTCGCGGAGATCGGCGGTGACAAGGTGAGGAACTTCCACGCGCTCTGTCCGGACGTGGACATCTTCGGGATCAATTCCTACGGCGGTGCCGCGAGCGTGGCGGAGCGTTATCGCAAGCTGGGCGGCACAAAGCCTTTCATCCTCACCGAATACGGTCCGAACGGAATCTGGGAGACCAAGACGGACGCCATCGGGGCGTATCCCGAGCCGACGAGCACGGAGAAGGCGGAGGCCTATCGCCGCGCCTATCGTGGCGCGGTGCTCGGCTCGGACGGACTGTGCCTCGGCTCCTACGCCTTCCTCTGGGGACAAAAGCAGGAAGTCACTGCGACCTGGTTTTCCATGTTCCTGAGCGACGGCACGCGGCTCGCCGCCGCTGAGGCAGTGTCGGAACTCTGGACCGGCCGGGCCCCGGCCAATCGCGTGCCGTTGATCAAGTCACTCACCTTGAACGGCGCGCCGCTCAGCAAGCCGGGCACGACCGGCACGGCCGTGCTCGACGCCTCGGACCCGGAAGGCGACCCGTTGAAAATCACCTGGCTGCTCCAGCGCGATCCCGGCCAATACGGCACCGGCGGCGACAAGGAGGAAGCGCCGCCCACGTTTCCCGAGGCCATCGTGAAGACCGACCAGCAAACGGCGACAATCGTCTTTCCCAAGGAAGGCGGCCTCTACCGGCTCTTCGCCATCGTTCGCGACAACCACGGCGGCGGCGCCGTGGCCAACGTGCCCCTGCGGGTCGATGCACCTGAGATGATCGCGAGCGCCCGGCGCGCGACGCTGCCGCTCACCGTCTATGCCGAAGACTCCGATCCGGCGACCTACATTCCCGCCGGCTGGATGGGCGACACGAGGTCGATCAAACTCAACCCCGCCTGGACCACGCAGCCGCACTCGGGCAGAACCTGCCTGCGTTGCGATTTCGAGAGCGACAAAGGCTGGGGCGGTGTCGTTTGGCAGAATCCGCCCGGCGATTGGGGCGACCGCAGCGGTGGCTACGATCTGAGCGGCGCGAAGAAACTGACCTTCTGGGCGCGCGGCGAAAAGGGCGGTGAGACGGTCTCGTTCGAATTCGGCACGCTCGCCAAGCCAAAGAAGTTTTTCGACACCGGCAAGGGCCGCCTCGAGAAAGTGACACTGACCACAGACTGGCGACGCCACGAAATCGACGTGAGCGGCCAGGATCTCACGCGCATCAAGACCGGCTTTGTCTGGACGCTCGCCAGCCCCGGCAAGCCAGTCACCTTTTACCTTGATGACATCCGCTGGGAATAGCAGCGCGAGTCCGAATGCAGCGGCCGATTCCGCAGATCATCCAACGCCTCACCATGAAACCACTCCCTTTTCTCCTGGCATGGCTACTTGTCATCCCGAGCGCCGCGCCGCGCGCCGCCGAGCCGGCGCGTCCGCAAATCCTGCTCTATTCGGGCTGGCAGACGATCAACATCGGCGACATGGGGCACACGCTGGGAACGCTGCGCATCCTCGAGCGCGAGCTGCCGGAGGCGGACGTGGTGTGGTGGGCGGTGAGCCTCAACGACGACGTGCGCCGGCTGCATGAGCGGCGTTTTCCCAAGGTGCGGATCGTGCAGGGAACCGTGGATGAACAGGGCGAACCGAGCACGCCAGAGTTGCGCGAGGCGGTGCGGCACGCGTCGCTGCTCATCGCGAATTCCAAGCCGGGCTTGTTCTCGGCGATGTTGCGGGTTGCCAGCCGCTTCAACAAACCGTGGGGCGCCTACGGCCATTCGTATGAGGCGGACACCTTCACGAAACGTCCGGAACTCGTTCCGCTGTTCAACTCCGCCGCGTTCATCTTCTGCCGTGATACGCAGACGCTCGCCGCCGTGCGGCGGGCGGGCATCACGGCGCGGCACGTCGCGTTTGGGCCGGACGGGTGTTTCGGCATTGATGTGCGGGACGATGCTAAGGCGGACGCGTGGCTCGCGGCGCGGGGACTCAAAGACCGCGAGTTTATCACGATCATGCTGCGCACCAACACGCCGAAGCATCCGACGAACGACGAGCCGCTGAACCCGCAGCGCCCGACGGAACAACAGCGGCGCGACGACGAATCGCGCGCGGCGAAATTCCGCGACGTGATGATCCGCT
>CAZUUP010000438.1:0-5344 GCA_964623105.1 uncultured Akkermansia sp. | reverse complement strand
TCGCGTTCGACGGCGGCGAAGGGCTTGCCCGCGATGGATGGACGGGCGACCAGGACGATGTCCACCGGGGCCGTCAATCGATTCTGATGGAGCCGGTAGCTCTCCCGCAGGAGGCGGCGCGCCCGGTTCCGCACCACGGCGGACCCAATCTTCTTGGGAGTGATCACCGCCATCCGGGACACGGCCCCGGCGGCGAGAACCAGCCAGTTGGCTATCAGGCACCCGTTCACCGCCCGGCGTCCCTGCGCCTTGATCCGGGAAAAGTCACGCCCCTGCTTGATGTGCCGGGAATGCGGCAGGGACAGCGGGCGCGACGGGGGGACAGGCATGACGCCTGAAGGCGGATTACACCGGCGTCAAACGCTTGCGCCCGACGCGACGGCGGTTGCTGAGGATGCCCCGACCGGCCTTGGTGGCCATGCGACTCCGGAAGCCGTGCTGGCGCTGGCGCCGAATTTTCGAAGGTTGATACTGGCGTTTCATAAACTTGCAAAATCACAAACCGGCCTCGGGCCGGCGATCCCACCCACTGTCCGCGCCTTGCACGGAGCGCGGGAGAATATCAGCGGCGGTCGGGGTGTCAAGCGGACGGAAGGGGTTTTCAACGACACCGGGGCGGCAACCCGTCTGGTCGGACCCGTGCCTGCCCGGGGGGCGCGGCGGCGGGCAGCTCGGGGGTGAGGAAGCGCCCGCGAGCGGGGTCTTTCAGAGGGGTGCCAGAATTACGAGCGCCCGGGGAAAGCTCCCCCGCGCCCGGCACTTCTGCCGCCCGGTCCTCGGGTCCGTCCCGAGCGGACGGGAAGACCGCGCTTCACCCGCCGGGGAACCGCGAGGCGACGGCGCCCGGGCGCTCGACTACAGAAACAGCGGACCGGATGTTTTTCATTCATTTTCGTTATGAGACCCCGCCAACCTCGTTGCCGTTCAGGGATTGTCTTCACCCTGATCGAATTGCTGGTCGTCATCGCCATCATCGGCATTCTGGCCAGCATGCTCCTGCCGGCACTGGGCTCGGCCAAGGAACGGGCCAAGACGGTCAAGTCCACGAACAATCTGAAACAACTGGGGATGGGAGTGATTCTTTACGTGGCCGATTTCGAAAAAAACATGCCCTATGTGGACAATGGTCCGGGGATCCAGAACTACAACTTTTGGATTCCGCTGATCAAATCGAATTACAATTTGACGGATCCGAATGTCTGGCTTTGCCCCAAGGCCTCGCGGGTGAATCCGGCGCTCAACTTTCCGGCGGCATGGACGCCGCCGATGCCGTCGCCGACGCCGGCATTTCTGCCGTGGTTTGGGAGCGCGGCCAGCTTTATCGCGGGCACGACGGGCAGCTATTGCATCAATGCGTGGATTCAACCGCGGACCAGCGGGACGACCCCGCAGAATTACTTTTCGGATTTGGAGGCGGGGAAAACCGATCAGCAGCCGGTGTTGATGGACGGCGGATGGGTGGACACGTGGCCGGCGGGCACCGACACGCCGCCTGCCGATGTGATGGCGGGAGCAAACGGCAATGGCATGCAGCGGATCTGCATCGCGCGGCATGGACGGGCGATCAACGTCACGTTCATGGACGGGCACGTGGAGACGGTGAAACTGCAGAATCTTTGGGGCTTGAAGTGGAGTCCCACGTACGTTGCCCCGGCGACGGCACCGGCCATTCCCTGAGCCGGAGCAGCGCGGTAAAGTAGCCGACGGAATCGCAAGGAGGCAGACCACAGCGCAGGTTTAGTTAGGGCTGCGCTGCCGCACGGCCGTGGCCCTCCCCCCAGTTTGGCGCGGATCAATCCAGCCTGCCGATCGCAAGCCGCCGACCCGCAACTGGGACGGGTCACGGACGCGCGCAACGCGTCCCTAACAAGTTCAGGCAGGGCCGCCCTGCCCTGCCAACAAAAAGCCCGGGCATTTCTGCCCGGGCCATGTCGTTTTTTCCCCCCGAAATTACTGCGCGTACACGTTCACGCGGCCGGTGGCGGTGCCGCCCTTGCCGTTGCTTCGCGCCCCTTCACCCGCCACCGGGGCGAACCGGATCAAGCGCGCGCTCTGCTCCTGCGAGCGGAGCAATTCAGTTGCAATAGGTAGCGCACGCCGCCGGGCGGGATTTCCGGCGTCCGTCGTCCTGATTTTCGGCGGGACGCGGTGGTTCGCTCTTCGGCGCTCACGGCGCAGGCCGGGCTGAGATTTCGGGCCTTTGGCCTTTCTCGCGCCAAGGGCGGGTGTTACGCTGGCCCACAATCATGTCCGGGGTTTACGAAGAGATTTTGGAGGGGGAGCGGTTGCTGCGGCATCCTCCAGGCGAGCGGCACGAGGCGATTTGCGCGCGGCTGCACGCGGCGCTGGCGAACGCCCTGGCGGGTTCGGGCACGAGCCGGTTGATGGCGGTCCGGTCCGTGGTGCAGTTTTCGCCGGGCACGCTGTTGCGGCCGGATTTGACGTTGCTGACGGTGGCGACGGGGCGGCCGTGGCTGGTGGTGGAAGTGGTGAGCGCCGGTGATCACCAGCCGGACACGGTGGTGAAAAAAGATTGTTACGAACGCGTGCGGGTCCCGCGGTTGTGGGTGATTGATCCGCGGTATGACAACGTGGAGGTGTATAACGGCGGGCCTTACGGCCTGGCGTTGCGCTCTATTCTGGCGCAGCGCGACGTGTTGACGGATCAATTGTTGCCGGGCTTCGCGTTCAAGATTTTCGAGCTGTTTGGGGTGCCAAACCCGGATGCCGCGCGACGGTGAGGGCGGGCAACGGCGCGGTCAGCCCGCGCGAGCGTGTCGCAGGATTGGGCGGGCGCATCGCCATCCGGGCGGGAGTTCAGGCGAAGGAGGGGAACAAATCTTCGGCCGGCCATTCCCGCACGGCGGCGGCAGCGCGATGAAGGGCGGGATCGATGGCAGCGTCGCGGATCTGAAAATCGGAGGAGCGCTGGTTGAAGAGGACCGCCCAGCTCAGGCCGTCCCAGCGGCGGACCAACAGGCTGTGGCCACCGGGGAGGCTGCCGGCGTGCCAGGCGTTGAATCTGCCATCCTTGCCGACGGGGCGGACCATCCAGCCGCACGCGTAGAAGGCGGGTTTCAACGTGCCGTCGTCGTTGCGTGACACGGGAGGAGGCGGCGGTGCGTGCAGGGTGTTGAAAGCGGCGCGCGGCAGGAGCGGGCGGGAGCCTTCCGGATCGAGGGCGGCGGCGAAACGCGCCAGATCAACCACCGACGCGATCCATCCGCCATGGGCATCCATGCTCTCGATGGCAAAGCCGCCGTCCGGCCAGGGGACCCGGGGACCGCCCGGAGCGAAGACATTCTCGGTCAACGCACGTTCGGATGGATGATAACGGACTTCGCCATCGGCGCGGTCGGCGGGAAGGGTTTTGCCCACGCGCATGCGACGGATGCCGGCGGGGGCGAGGACGGTGCGGCGCGTGAAGGTTTCGTAGGATTCGCCGGTGATTTCCTCGAGCAGGCGGCCCAGGATGCAGTAGCCGAAATTCGAGTAGGCATAGCGGGTGCCGGGATCGAAATCGAGCGGCCGGCCGAACTGGTGGCGGATGATTTCGCGGGGCAAAGGGGGCGGTTTGAGACCGAGGTCGGTGGCGATCTGCCGCGCCCGAAACATCGGGTCGGAGGACTTTTCGCGATCCCAACCCGCAGTGTGTTGCAGGAGCTGGCGAACAGTGATCCGCCGCCAGCGCGCGTCGGGGGCGTCGGTGATGAGCGGACGGACGGGAAGCCGGTCGAAAGCGCGGTCGTCGAGCTGGAGACGGCCTTGCTCGACGAGTTTCAGGATGGCGACGGCCGTGAAGGGTTTGGAGACGCTGGCGATGCGGAACAGCGATTCGGGTTTGGCGGGTTCGGGGCGATCGCGATCCACGCGTCCGTAGCCGCGGGCGTAAACCAGTCTTCGGTCCTTTACGACCGCGAGGGCGCCGCCGGGAATGTCGCGCTCGCGCATGAATTGCTCCATTTCCTCATCGAAACTCGGGAGCCGGGGCCCGGAGGCGGGAGGTTTGGCCGTTGAATCAGCGGCGCGAGCGAGTGGCGGCAAGAGCGTGAAGAGAGCGAGCGATGCCAGGGCACGGCGGCGGGTGCAGCGCGGGGGGCGGGCGGACAACGGCTGGAGCACAGCGAAAGTCTGACAGGCAGGGCTGCGGAAAGCGAGCGGGCGAATCACGGTATGGCCGCGGCCGGATGCACCGATTTGTGTCGGAAGCCGCTGCACTTCCTACTCTTTCAACTGGCTGTTCCCGGCTGCTTCCGCCGGGTCCGGGTTTACCGTTTCATCTCCGCCCGGGCCGCCGGGAGCCACTCGCGGATCTGTTGGATGCGCGTCTCATCCAGCGGATGGGTCCGAAGAAACCACGGGGTCCCGCCGCCGCCGTGACTGGCATTGTAAGCGGCGAACCGCTGCCAGAAGCCAATGGCCGCCTCCGGGTCGTAGCCCGCCCGCGCCATGTAGCGCAACCCGATCTGGTCGGCCTCGGATTCCTGCGCGCGGCTGTGCGGCAAGGTCCGCCCCAGTTGCGTCCCCAGTCCGTAAGCGGCGACCGTCAACGCCTGCATCTGCGGATTCGCCGCGTTCATCGCGGCCCCGAGCAACTGGCCCCCGGTCTGGATCAGCATCCCTTCGCTCACCCGCTCCGCCCCGTGTCGGGCCACCGCATGCGCCACCTCATGCCCGATCACCGTCGCCAGTCCGCCCTCATCCTTGGTGATCGGCAGGATGCCCGTGTAGATGCCGACCTTGCCGCCCGGCAGGCAAAAGGCGTTGGCCTCCTTGCTCTCGAACACCACGAACTCCCACTGCGCACCCGGCAAATCCGCCACCGCCGCAATGCGCTTTCCGACCTTTTGCACCAGCGCGTTCACTGCGGGATCGCGGCTGATCGGCACCTGGCTCTTGGTCTGTTGAAAACTGTTGAACCCCAGTTGCATTTCCTGATTTGCGGAAAGCAGATTCAACTGCCGCCGGCCCGTCACGGGCACGGTGGCACAGCCGACCCAGGCCAGTTGGGACGCGAGCAGAACCAAAACGAGCAAGCGGTGAAGTTTCATGGTCGTAGTAAAGCATTCCCGCGTCGCAACGACAAGCTCTCCCCGTTTGGCACAGAAAGTATGTGCTTGCCCGGCGACGCGAAGGCGAGGGCGTGGCCGTTCCGGGTTTGGCGAAGGGACTCGTTGGGAAACCCGCGGGCGCATGAGAGGATCATCAGTGATTGCCGCGGGAACTGGAGTTGCGCGCGGCCACCGCGTCGCGTTCGTCCCGCTCACGGTGAACAGGCCGACGGACTTCACGACGTCCTCAAATTTGCGCGGCCGGGGCTCGACTCCTTGAACTTGGCGGCGAC
>CAZUUP010000437.1:0-5351 GCA_964623105.1 uncultured Akkermansia sp. | reverse complement strand
CGGACCGCTGGGTTTATCTCCAGACCAATTTGCAGGTGGACAAAAACGCTGACGAGGCCGAGGCGCTCATGCGGCGTGCGGCCAAGGCGGGCTACAATGGCTTTCTCCTCGCGGACTCGAAGTTCGCCAAGCTGGGCGATGTGATTCCGCGCTATTTCACCAATGTCGAACGCGTGAAGCGGACCGCGGCGGAATTGAAGATCACCGTCGTGCCGGCGCTGTTTCACATCGGCTATTCGGAGGCGATGTTGTGGCACGATCCGAATCTCGCCGAGGCGCTGCCGGTTAAGGACGCGCTGTTCGTGGTGAGCGGCGGCGTGGCGCGTCCGCAGGCCGATGCGCCGGTGCAGCTCAAGGGCGGCGACATGAGCAATCTCAAGCTCTGGGCGTGGAAGGACGACAACATGGTCCCCGACGCCGGCGCGGTGCGCGTGACCGATCCGAAGGGCGCCAACGCCCGCATTTCGCAGAAGCTCACGCTTACGCCGTTCCGCCAGTATCATCTCTCGGTGCGCGTGAAGACGCAGGATTTTCATGGCGAACCGAAGGTGAATCTCCTCGCCGGCAAGCTCGCACTGAACCACGCAATTCTCGGTGCGAAGCCCACTCAGCCGTGGACCACGCACCATGTCGTTTTCAACTCGCTCGATCGTTCCGAAGTGCAGCTTTACCTCGGCTGCTGGGGCGGCGGGTCCGGCTCGCTGTGGTGGGACGACGTGAAGCTCGAAGAAACCGCGCTCGTGAACCTGGTGCGTCGTCCGGGCGCGCCGCTCGTGGTGAAACGTGAGAACGGCGCGGCACTCGTGGAAGGCAAAGACTTCGAGCGTGTCGTCGATCCGAAGTCCGGCACTGTACCGTGGAAAGGTGGCTTCGAGGCGTGGCACGAGCCGCCGCTCATCAAGACGAGTTTGCCCGACGGCACGCGGCTGCGCGTCTCGTTTTTCCACGCCATCACGGTGAACGACAATCAGGTGATGGTCTGTCCTTCCGAGCCGAAGACGGTCGAGTTGCTGCGCGACGAAGCCCGCCGTGTTCACGCCGCGTGGGGCGCGTCCGGCTACATGATGAGCCACGACGAAATCCGCTGCCTGAACTGGTGCGACGCCTGCCAGCACCGCCAGCTCACGCCCGGCCAAATTCTCGCGGACAACGCGCGGACGTGCGTGAAAATCCTCCGCGAGGTCAATCCCGGCGGGAAGATTTACGTGTGGAGCGACATGTTCGATCCGCACCACAACGCGCACGCCGATTACTACCTTGTGAACGGCGACCTCGGCGGTTCGTGGGAAGGTTTGGACAAGGACGTGATCATCATCCCGTGGTATTTCGGAAAGCGAAACGAGAGCCTGAAATTCTTCGCCGACCGCGGCCACCGCCAGATCATCGCCGGTTATTACGACAGCAAGCCCGAGCAAATCCGCGACTGGCTCGACGCCGCGAAAAAAGTCCCCGGCGTCACGGGGGTGATGTACACGACTTGGAAACGAAACTTCCGCGATTTGGAGCGGTTCGTGGAGGTGGTGAAGGAAACGAAGTGAACGCACGCGGCGATGGTAGGGACGCGCTGTGCGCGTCCGTTGCCTTCCGCCCAGCGCATCCACCAACCCGGACGGTTGAACCTCGCAGCCGCGAGCGAAGGCGCACGGGCGGGCCGGGAAAAGGTCAGGGCCAGGCGGCAACCCGGCCCTACCACGATACAGTGCGGACGCGTTGTGCGCGTCCGTGATCTCGCTCCCAACCTCCGCGTTTTCGATTCGCCACTGAATACCCCCGCCGCTCCCAAGCTCTACTCACCGTGCCCGATTCGCCTGCCAATCCCCAAAGCCGTCGCGCGGCCGCCAGTTCCGCGGCGCTGAAGCGGCGCGAATTCCTGCGCGTCGGCTTGTCGGGTTTCGCGACGCTGTCGTTGCCCGAGCTGCTCCAATTGCGGGCGCGGGCGGCTGCCGGTGGCGGGGCGAAAAGGGAACGGCGCGCGGTGATCCTCGTGTGGCTGCGGGGCGGGGCGTCGCATCTCGAAACCTACGATCCCAAGCCGGACGCGCCGAACGAGTTTCGCGGACCGTTCAATCCGATCTCCACCAACGTGCCGGGGATGCAGATTTGTGAACTGCTTCCGCGGCACGCGCGGATCGCGGACAAGTTCACTCTCGTCCGGTCGTTGTCACACACGGGCGGCGGGCATCCGGCGGGTTCGTTGCAGATGCTGGGGGGTGACACCGATCCGCAGGACAAGATCAAACCGGTGCTGCCGGACTGGATGACCGTCGCCAACGCGCTGCTGTTTGACCGCTCGCGCCGCATTCCCAACTACGTCGGCGTGAACGCCATCACGCGCTACGACAGCTTCACGATCGCGGGGCCGGGGCATGTCAGCCCGGCCTACGGACCTTTCCTCGTCACGGGCGACCCGAGCGCGCCGAATTTCGAAGTGCAGAATGTGGGCTTGAAGGATGCCGACGAGGCCGCGCGCCTGAGCGGTCGCATCGGCCTGCGGCAGCAGCTCGACCGCCTGACCCGCGCGGTGGATCAGTCCGGCGCGATGAACGCGCTCGATGATTTCGAGGCGCAGGCGCTGAATCTCCTGACCAGCCGCGAGGCGCGCGACGCCTTCGATCTTGGCCGCGAGCCGGATCGCGTGCGCGACCGCTACGGGCGCAATGCCTGGGGCCAGCAATGCCTCATGGCGCGTCGTTTGGTCGAAGCCGGCGTGGAAATCATCACCACCACGTTCGACGGCCCGCTCTGCGGTCGCGTCGCCAACTGGGACGATCACGCGGTGAATCAACACGTTTTCGAGGCGTTGCAATTCCGCCTGCCCACGTTTGACCAGGCGGTGACGGCGTTGATCGAAGACATCTACGCGCGCGGTTTGGACCAGCGCGTGCTGGTGGTCGTCACCGGTGAATTTGGTCGCACGCCGCGCATCACGCGCGTGGCCAGCAGCGGCGGCGGCGTGGCCAGCGGGCCCGCCGGCACGGTGCAGCCGGGGCGCGATCACTGGCCGCGGGCCTTTTCGCAACTGTGGGCGGGCGGCGGCATCGAGACCGGCGGTGTCATCGGCGCGACCGACCGGCGCGGCGAAGACGTGGTGGAACGCCGTTTCGGCCCCGGCGACTTTCTGGCCACGATCTACCGGCACCTCGGCATCGACGCGGAGAAAATCGCGCTCCCCGATTTCTCCGGCCGCCCCGTGCCCATCCTGCCGCATGGCCGGCCGATCGCGGAGTTGCAGGGGCGGGGGTAGGGGAAATGCCGCCCGGAAGATCTCGGCCCGGTGAGTTGACCCGCGGGCTTGTAAAACCGTCCTGCATCGGCGATTTTTCACACTATGAGCACCGTGGAACTCGCCGTGAAAAAAGTGCAGCGCCTCT
Organism: uncultured Akkermansia sp.; assembly: GCA_964623105.1. Classification (GTDB taxonomy): domain Bacteria; phylum Verrucomicrobiota; class Verrucomicrobiia; order Limisphaerales; family BJHT01; genus BJHT01. The sequence goes on along the minus strand of CAZUUP010000437.1, from coordinate 1,980 downwards.
CGGAAACCGAGGCCGCGGCGCTGCTGGACTGGCTGGCGCAACAGAAGCCGCGTTCCCGCGTCGCCCAGCCTCCCGCCAAACCCCGCGCCCCCAAGCCGTCGGCCAACCCCCGTCGCAAACCCAAACGCCGGCAAACGATCGCGGATTTGAATGCGTGGTATGACTCGATTCGCGGCACGACAGATTGGGAACCACCCCGGATGCCCGATGATCTCGTTCAACGCGTGAAGTTGTGAACTTCGTTTTGGACACCAACGCCGTCAGCGAAAGTCGAAAGCCGCGCCCCAACCCGGGCCTTCTGGAGTGGCAGGCCGCCCAGGACGCGGCGCATCTTTTCATCACCACCATCACATTGGGCGAGGTCTGGCAGGGCTTTCACTCCCTCCCGTCCGGGCACGCGGACTACGCCAGCATCAAAGCCTTCGCCAACGATCTCCCGCACCGCTACCGCCTCCTGAGCTTCGACTTACGCGCCGCGGCGAACTGGGGCCGGGTGACCGCCGCAGTGCGCCAGCCGCTGCCGCTGCGCGATGCTTTCATCGCCGCCATCGCGCTCTCGCGGGGCTTCACAATGGTAACTCGCGATGTCAGCCCGTTCGAGCGCATGGGCTGCAAAGTCTTGAATCCCTGGAAATGAAATCCCCTGACCACAATGGCATTTCGCCAACGTCGAAATAGCACAGACCGAACCATTGCCACCCAAACCCGAAAGCCAATTACTAATTACAAATCACTAATTACCAATTACTCTTCCCCACCCTCCACCCCCATGAACCCCCTCCCACTCGATCCCCACGATACGCGCCGCGACTTCCTGAAAAAGCTCGCCACCGCCACCACCGCCACGCTGTCCCTTGGCGCGCCGCGCCTGCTCGCAAATTCGCCGGGCGGCGAAAAAATCACGCACCCCAAGGCCACCGCCGACGCGTGCATTCTGATCTGGATGGGCGGCGGCATGGCGGCGCCGGAGACGTTTGATCCGAAGCGCTATCAGCCCTTCGAGGTCGGCGCACCGGTGAAGAACATTCTCAGCACGTTCCCGGCGATTCCGACGTCCGTGGACGGCATGAAAATCTGCGCGGGTCTCGAGAACATCGCGCAGGTCATGGACCGCGCGACGCTCATCCGCAGCGCGGTGCAGCCGGACCTCGGGCACATCCTGCATTCGCGGCACCAGTATCACTGGCATACGGGCTATGTGCCGCCGCAGACGGTCGCGTGCCCGCATCTGGGTGCGTGGATGGCAAAGGTGCTCGGACCGCGAAATCCGGTGATGCCGGCGTTCATCAACATTGGTCAGCGCCTCGAGGGCGTGGGCGAACAGGAGGAACTCAAGGCGTTCACGACGGCGGGCTTTTTTGGTAGCGAATTCGGGCCGATGAACCTGCCTTATCCCGAAGATGCCGCGCAGTCGGTGCGCCCGCCCAAAGGCATGGAACCCGGCCGTTTTGACAATCGCTACAGCCTCTACCGCAAACTCGTGGACCGGAATCCGCACCGCGAGTATCTGAGCGATCACCAGCAGGAATCGCTGCTGCGCTCGATGGACAACGCGCACCGCCTCCTCAGTTCCAAGGAGCGCACGGCGTTCGACATCTCCCTCGAACCGAAGGAGAGCTACGCAAAGTACAACACCGGCCGCTTCGGTCAGGGTTGCCTGCTTGCCCGGCGGCTGGTCGAGAACGGCGCGCGCTTCGTGGAGGTGACGACCGAGTACGTGCCGTTCCTGCATTGGGACACGCACAAGGACGGCCACGACACCGTCGCCGGCATGCACAAGCAGATGGATGCTCCGATTGCGCAGCTCATCCGCGACCTTGAGGCACGCGGGCTGTTGAACCGGACGCTCGTCGTCATCGCCAGCGAGTTCAGCCGTGATGCGATGGTCGAGGGGGTCCCGGGTTCGAATGCGAAGGACCAGGCCACCGCACCCAGCGAAACGTTGAAGGAGCGCAAACACTACGGGCTGCACCGTCACTT
>CAZUUP010000436.1:0-5357 GCA_964623105.1 uncultured Akkermansia sp. | reverse complement strand
GGAGTCTGCTATGCAGAATCCACGGATGGGATCCGCTGGGAACGCCCAAATCTGGGACTGGTCAACTTTCGCGGCAGTAAACAGAACAACCTTATTGTCGGACCGTGCGGTGTGCCGGCACTGAACCCGAAAGGAGCCGCCGGTGAACGCTTCATGGGGATCGTCGAACACAAGGGCCAGCTCTACGTCACCGCTTCTCCCGACGGTCTGCGTTGGACCCGCAAACCGAAGGCCTGCCTCCCGTTTGCAGCCGACACGAACAATCAGCTAATCTACGACGCGGTAACCGACAGATACGTGGCGTTGCTCCGGGGCTTTCCTGGTCGGCGCACCACGGTCCGCTGTGAGTTCAACAGCCTCGACCAGGCACCCTGGCCGTTCGCAGAGCACGGGCATAAACCCGACGGAACAGGCACCCGCTACATCACCGACGAACTGCCGACCGCGCTCGACATCGACGCCGACGACCAGCGCCAGCCCGGACTAGACATCAACCATATCAGCGCCAGCCCGTATCTGCCCGGCGCATGGTTCGCTTTCCCTGCCCTCTTTCGCAAGTATCCGCCGGCTGGACTGGGTCGTGCCGGACGCGAAGGCCATCGGTTCTTCGCCCAAGGCAACGACGGCACATGGGAGACGCAATTGGCGGTCAGCCGCGACGGACGACATTGGTCGCGACCCGACCGCACCGCTTACCTCGGCCCCGGCCTGTTCGGCGGTCCTGATGGCGGTTTGAACAGCCTTTATGGCATCGGCCTGATTCGTCGCGGAGACGAGGTCTATCAATACGGTTCGGGCCAGTCGGTAACGCATGGCATCTTCGAGCCGGGCGAGCGCCGGGCCGTGGGAGCCATCTATCGCTTCGTGCAACCGCGTGATCGCTTCATTGCCGCCGCCGCCGGCCCGCGCGGCGGGAGACTTGTGACGCACCCCTTTGCCTGGCCGGGCGGCGAACTGATTCTGAACATCGACTGCGGAGGACTAGGCGATGCGAGCGTCGAACTGCGCGCCATTGACGGCCAGCCGCTTCCCGGTTTCAGCGCCGCCGACTGTGACCGCGTCGATCTGAACCATCTGGCGCACACTGTCACCTGGCGTGGAAAGACGTCACAGGCAATCGCCGCCCGGCAAAATGTGCGGATGGAGATCCGGCTGAACTCGGCGAAACTGTATGCGATGGAGATCCGTTCGATCACCAAGTAGAACGTCACGGTCGTGCCCTCGAAGAGAACCACACCCTGAATCGAAAACCAGCCACCATCCTCCCGTCGGTGCTGGCCCTGCTCATCCCCAGCCTCAACGTCTTCACCTCCCGCGAAGGCGGCGCCAACGCCTACGAACCGCCATTCGCCGTGCTGCGCGACTTGGGTGCCGCGATCACGCCACCCAGATCCCACCCTTGATTCGTCCGTTCATCCCGAATAACCCCGCCCCTGCCCTGTGTCGAACCCAGAACCCGTGAACATCGCCGTCCTCCTTGCCCTCTTGCTGCTCTGCCCCCGCGGCGCCGCTGCGGACGTCGCAACCTTCGCCACCCAGATCAGGCCGCTCCTCGAACAGAAATGCCTCTCCTGCCACGGATCGGACAAGCAGAAAGCCGGCCTGCGCCTCGACTCCCGCGCCGCCCTGCTCAAGGGCGGCGAGCACGGTCCCGCAATCGTGCCCGGCGATATCGCCAAAAGCCTGCTGCTCCAGGCGGTTCGCCACGCGACCAAAGACCTCGCCATGCCGCCCAAGGGAAAACTGGCGGATAAGGATATCGCCGCGCTCGAAGCCTGGGTCAAAAACGGCGCGCCCTGGCCCGAGCCGGTAGCCGTGCTCTTCGAGGACGAACCCGCCTTTCTCACCGCCTTGAACAACGGAAATGGCAAGGCCCGCCTCGTCACCGACGATGTTTTCCGCGGCCAGGCCGCCCTCGGCATCACACCGCTTCAGCGCGACAACCCGAAAATCCCCGGCTGGAACTTCGCCATCCGCGAGCAACCGCAGCCCGGCCAGTTCCGCTATCTCAGGCTCGCCTGGAAGAAGCGCGGAGGCGGCAGCGCGCTGATCGAACTCGCCCGCAACGGCGCCTGGCCCGACGCGAAAGATCCCAAGGGCCGCTACGTCGCCGGCCCGAACACCACCGGCTGGGCCGCCATTTCCGTCGCCACCTCCACGCCCGTCGCGTGGACCGTCGTGACCGTGGACCTCTGGAAAGACATCGGCGAATTCACGCTCACCGGCATCGCGCCGACCTGCGACCGTGGAGAAGAAGCCCTCTTCGACAGCATCCTTCTCGGGCCAACCCGGGAGAGCCTTGACGCCTACACGCCCGGCTCCGGCCAGCTCGCCTTTCAACCCGCGCCGCGGAAACTCGGCGACGCCTTCACCGATCCCGAAAATCCCATCCGCAAAATCTGGCGCGGCGAACGCCTCGATCTTTGGTCCCTCAAGAAACCCGTCCGCCCGGCGGTCCCCGTTATTCGCAATTCGCCATTCGTCATTCGCAATTCCATCGACTCCTTCCTCCTCGCCAAGCTCGCCGAGAAGAACCTCACCTTCTCGCCCGAGGCCGACCGCCGCACGCTGATCCGCCGCCTCTCCTTCGATCTCCTCGGCCTGCCACCGTCGCCCGAGGAAGTCCACGCGTTCGTCAACGACCCTTCGCCCCGTGCCTACGAGCAACTGGTGGACACGCTCCTCGCCAGCCCGCTCTACGGCGAGCGCTGGGCGCGCCACTGGCTTGACGTCGTGCGTTACGCCGACACCAACGGCCACGAGCGCGACGAGTTCCGCCCCGAGATGTGGCGCTACCGCGACTACGTCATCCGCGCCTTCAATCACGACAAGCCCTACGACCAGTTCATCCGCGAACAACTCGCCGGCGACGAACTCCTCGCCGGCCCGCCCCGCTCGCCCGCCGAGGCCGACCAGCTCATCGCCACCGGCTTCCTCCGCGCCGGCACCTACGACAGCACCGCCAGCATTTTTCAGGAGGAGAAAAAGGCGCGCAACGAACTCATGGCCGACCTCGTCAACACCACCGGCTCGGCGTTTCTCGGGCTCACCTTTTCCTGCGCCAACTGCCACGATCACAAGTACGATCCCATCTCGCAGGCCGACCACTTCCGTTTCCGCGCCTTCTTCGCCGCCGTCAAACCGCGCGACGACACCCCCATCGATCTCGCGCCCGAACAGGACGCCATCAAGGCCCACAACGCCGCGCTCGACGCCAAAGCCGCCGACACGCAGAAGCAACTCGCCGCCGTGCTCGCGCCCGCCCGCGAACGCCTCACCGCCGAGCGCCGCGCCAAACTCCCCGCCGACATTCAGGAACTGCTGAAAATCGACGACGCCAAACGCGACGAGGCCACCAAGAAAAAGCTCCAGCCCCACCTCGACAAACTGAAGCTTACCGACAAGGAGATCACCGCCGCGCTGAACGACGCGGAAAAGAAACGCCACGCCGACCTGGCCGCCAGCCTCGACGAACTCAAAAAGGGTCGGCGTGCCTTCACCGTCGCCCAAAGCATGACCGACGCCGGCAAATCCGCCGAAGCCACGCGCGTCTTTTTCCAAGGCGATCCCAACGAGCCGCGCGACGAAGTCCCGCCCGGCTTCCTCTCCGTCTTTGATCCCAGCCCCGCCCCGATCCGCTCCGCGACCGGCGACACCACGGGCCGCCGCCGCACCCTCGCCGACTGGATCGCGTCGCCGGAAAATCCGTTCACCGCGCGCGTGCTGGTGAACCGCCTCTGGCAGCATCACTTCGGCGCCCCGCTCTTCGCCAATCCCAACGACCTCGGCTACGCCGGTCCGAAACCCACGCACCCCGAACTGCTCGACTGGCTCGCCACCGAGTTCGTCGCTCGCGGCTGGTCCATCAAGGCGATGCACCGGCTGATCGTCACGAGCACCGCGTATCGACAGGGTAGCTCGACTTTCCAAAGTCGAGACACCCGCTCGACGGCAGCACCAGTCGTCGGCACACCGGGCGTCCACGATCCCGCCAACCACCTCCTCTGGCGCCAAAACCCCCGCCGCCTCGACGCAGAGACCATGCGTGATTCCCTCCTCGCCGTCGCCGGACGCCTCCGCATTTATCCCGGCGGACGCCCCCTCTGGCCGCCGCTGCCTGACGAAATCCTCAAGTCCCAACCCGGCGTCCTCGAAGGTCTCGAAGGCAAGGACGGCGGCCGCCGCCAGGGCTGGTATCCGGACAAAGAAGACGACTGCGATGTCCGCACCGTCTTCCTCATCCAGAAACGCAGTGTTCCGCTCCCCTTCCTCCAGGTCTTCGATCTGCCGGACACCACATTCTCGTGCGCCCGCCGCGACGTCACCACCGTCGCCCCGCAGGCGCTCAACCTGCTCAACAGCGACTTCTCCCTCCGCGCCGCCAGACAATTTGCCGCCCGCCTTAACCGCGAGGCTGGGACCGACCCGAACAAACAAATCGATCGCGCCCTCTGGCTCGCCCTCAGCCGCGCCCCGACCCCGGGCGAACGCCAGCAAGCCATCACCTTCCTCGCCACCCACGGCAAAGATTCCCTGACCGACCTCTGCCGCGCGCTGCTGAACGTGAACGAATTTGTGTATGTGGATTGACCCATGAACCCGCACTCCGCCTCAACTTCCGCCCCCGCCACCCGCCGCGATTTCCTCACCCGCTGCGCCGGTGGCGCGGGCGCGCTCGCCCTTACCGCGCTGCTCGCCGACACCGCCCGCGCGCAGAACTTCTCCCAAAACCGCCGAATCGATCCGCTCCATCCGCTCGCTCCACGCCAGCCCCATTTCCGGGCGCGCGCCAAACACGTCATCTGGCTCTACCAATCCGGCGGTCCGCCCAGCATGGACCTCTTCGATTACAAGCCCGACCTCTTCAAGCTCGATGGCAAGTCCGTCCCCGACAGCATCCGCAACCTCAAGGACAAGGTCGGCGGCGTCTTCAATTCCTCCAAAAAAGAACTGATGGCCGGCCCGTGGAAATTCGCGCAGCACGGCCGCAGCGGCCAGTGGGTCAGCGAACTCATGCCCCACACCGCCCGCCAGGTGGACGACCTCTGCTTCATCAAATCCCTTCACAGCGACTCCTCGAACCACGCGCCCGCCACCTACATGATGAACACCGGCGTCATCCTCGGCGACCGCCCCAGCGTCGGCTCGTGGCTCACCTACGGCCTCGGTTCGGAAAATCAAAATCTCCCCGGCTACGTTGTGCTCTTCCAAGTCGGCGGTTTCGGCGGCACGGCCAACTGGTCCAACGCCTTCCTCCCCGCCGCCTTTCAAGGCACCAAGTTCCGCCACGAAGGCGAACCCGTCTTCAACCTCAAGCCCCCCGCCGAATTCGCCTCCTCCCAGCGCGCCACGCTCGA
>CAZUUP010000435.1:0-5372 GCA_964623105.1 uncultured Akkermansia sp. | reverse complement strand
GAGGGGGAATTCGGGGAAGACGCGGGCGAGGTCGGCTTCGGGGCTGTGTTGTTTGAGGACGGCGGCGAGGACGTTGCGGTAGTTGGTGGTGACGGGGAGGTCGCCGGGGCCTTCGAGGATTTCGGGTTTGAGGCTCGGCCAGTCGCCGAATACCCGGCCGCCCTTGACGCCGCCGCCGAGGATGAACATCACGCTGCCGCGTCCATGGTCGGTTCCGAAGGCCGAGTTCTCGGTCACGCGGCGGCCGAATTCGGTCATCACGACGACGGTGGTGCGATTCATGGCTTGGCCGAGGTCGCGGTAGAACGCTCCCAACCCGCGGCCGAGCCGGCCGATGAGGGGGTCCATGATCGTGCCTTGGTTCAGGTGGGAATCCCAGCCGCCGAGGTCGATGGAGGCGGCTTCGAGGCCGACGCGGGCCTTGATGAGGCGGGCGATCTGTTTGAGGCCCTGGCCGAAGTCATCCTTCGGATACTCGGTGCCCGCCGCGGGTTGGTAGGGCGTGGCGCGCAGGCCTTCGATGCGACGGAGGGCGTCGAGGGTGTCGCGTCCGGCGGCGCCGAGCAGGCCGCCTTCGCGTTGGTAGAGGGTTTCGAGCTGTCCCTGCAACGGGGCGGCGTTGGCCCCGAGGGAGAATTCGTCGAGCGACCGCAGCACGGTGGCGGCCGGGGCGCCGCGGAGACATTCGGGAACGGAGCGGCCAAAGGCGATGGCCGACAGCGCGCCTGCGGAGAGGTTGGGGCGGTAGCGGAGGAAGCGTCCGAGCCAGCCGCCGGCGACTTCGCCTCCGTGTTCCATCAAGTCCTGGGCTTCGAAATGGGAGCGGGTGCTGTCCTCGGAACCGACGGCGTGGATGATGGCCATCGTGCCGTCCGTGTAGGCGGGTCCGAGATCTTTGAGGAGGGGATGGAGGCCAAAGAAGCCGTCGAGCTTGACGGCCTCGGATTTGCCCACGGCGATGCGCGGGCGGGCGTGGTGGTAGCCGTCGTCCTCGAGGGGCGCGACGAGGCTGAGGCCGTCGGCACCGCCGCGAAGGAAGACGACGACGAGGGAGTGGGCGTGGTCGCCATTGCCGGTGATCAATGTTTTGGGGGCGGCCATGGTCAGCACTTTTGAAAGCCGGGGGAGGCGAGCAGAAGGGGAACCGGAGCGCCGGAAGTTTGCCCGGCGGCGACTTCTTCGGGCACGGGGCTGCGGCCGAGGAAGTGGGCGGACAATGCCTCGTCGGTCGGGAAACATTTCCGCAGCGAGGCGTCGTCGAATTTAACGCCGGGAAGCTTTCCGTCGGCGAGGGCGACGGCGAAATTCCAGCGCCACAGCAGGGTGCCCATCCACGGGGTGGCTTCCTCGGGATAGCCGTCGGGGGTGGGGTAATGGAAGGGCGCGTGGCCCATGCGGACGAGGTATTCGGTAAGCCCGGGAGGTGCGTCGGTGGTGGCCCCGGTGGCGCGCAGGGCGGAGACGACGTAGTGGAAGGGGCGTTTGAACTTGTTGGCGCGGTGGCTGCGGAATTCGGGGGTGGCGAACAGGGCGCGGAGGGTGCCGACGATGTCGCCGCGGGTGCGCTGGAAGGCGTCGGCGACGGTGGCGACGGCGGCGGCCGGTGGTTCGTCGGCGATGAAACGTCGGCAGAGCTTGGTTGCGAGATGCCGGGCGGTGGCGGGATGCAGGGCGACGAGATCGAGGACCTGGTCGAGTTCGTTGCGGCCGAGGATTTCGGCCTCGTCGCGCTTCACGCCCGCGGGGATGGCGGGGATGGTCTTCCCGAGCACTTGCTTGGCACCCTTGTCGTGCTGGTCGGGGTTGAACTCGACGCGGCCGATGCCGAACTTGGATTGCCGTGTGCCCCGCACGGTCCAGCCGGTGAGGCAGCGGGCGACCTCCATGACGTCCTTCTGGGTGTAGCCGCCGTGGACGCCGAGGGTGTGGAGTTCGAGGAGTTCGCGTCCGTAGTTTTCGTTGGGTTTGTCGGTGGCTTTGGCGCGGCGATTCACCCGGCCGTCGAGGTACCAAAGCATGGCGGGGCTGAGGGCGGAGGCGCGGAGCATTTCGGGGAAACGTCCGAGGGCGTGGGCGCGGATGACGTCGCGATCGTCGGCGGTCTTGAGCCATTTACAATCGCCTTTGGAGGGGTCGATGTTGAAGTGGTCGGACCAGAAGTGAACCATGACCTCGTAGAGCTGACGTTCCGAGAGAAGGGCGCGCAGCAGGGTGGAGCGAGTCAGTTCCGCGAGCAGGAGTTTTTCCTGGTACTCGAAGAGTTCGCCGGCTGGCTGGCTGAGGGTTTCGAAGCGACGGATGGCGTTTTCGGCGGCCGGATCGTCGATTGAGGAGGGATTCAATTGCTGGTCAAGAAAGGCGGCGAAGGCGGCATCTTCGTCTGGGGCGAGTTTGCGGACGCGTTCGTAATCGCCCGGGCGGGGTCCGAAGGTCAGGCGGTTCAAGGCGTGGGCGATCAGGTCGGGGCGCTGGCCACTGGGTGCTTGGAACGGCCCTTCGCCCCGCGGCGGGACGCGGCGGCCGATAAGCAGCGCCTCGGGAACGGCATCGCAGGCCGTGGTGGCGGCGAGCGCGGAAACTCCGCCGGCCTGAATGAACTGGCGGCGGGAAAGCTTCATGCGGCCGGGGATGCGGGATTGGTGGCCAGCGAGGGGGACGCCTCGGGGCGGGGTCGGCTGCGGATGGCGAGCACGGCGGAGCCAAGACCGCTGAGCAGGGTGAAGAGGGTCAGGCCGAACCAGCCGAGGAACGGCAGCAGGAAGGTGAGGGTGAGGACAACCCCGCCGCGCAGGGTGCGGCGCCAGGACTGCTGGTTGTCGAGCGGGGTCGGCAAGCCCGCGCCGATGCGCTGCGCGAGCCCGGTCGAACCGGCGAGGCCGAGCAGGATGGGGAAGCCGATGCTGACGACGCCGGCGATGTTCATGACGGGATTGCGGGAGTTCTTGAACAGCCAGAGGGTAAGCAGCAGGAAAGGGATGGTGCAGACAACGCCGAGGCCGAAGACGCGGCCGGGGCGGCTGTAGTTGGAGCGTGCGCGGGAGACGAATTGCGGGAACAGGGCCTGCACGGCCAGCCAGCAGGCGACGAACATCAGCATGGCGCCGACGATGAGGAGGAAAATCTTGAGGATGTCGGCCATGATCATAGGCGTGGGGGAATATTGCGTTAAGGTTCGCTGCGTGTAACGGGCATCGCAAGGACTGGAGACTCCGTCGGTGGCCGGCGGTTACCGAAAAAGTTCTACCCGCGCGGCCGAGCCCTGGGGGTTATTCGAGTCCGCTGGCCTGTTTGGCCCGGCCGAGAACGCGGGTGGCCAGGGTGCGGGCGCGTTGGGCGCCGTCCCGGAGGACCTGCTGGACATGGTCGAGATTGGCGGCCAGATCAGCGCGGCGGGCGCGGGCGGGCGCAAAGTGCTCCCAGTAGGCCTCGAACAGCTTTTTCTTGAGGTCGCCGTAGCCGAGGCCGCCGGCGCGGAGTTTTTCCTCATATTCGCCGCCGAGTTTCGGTTCGATGACCCTGAGGAGCTGGATGGCAAGGTTTTTGTCGGCGTCGGGCTTGGGTTCGGCCGGGGTGCGGCTATCCATGACAATGCCCATGATGCGCTTACGGGTGGCCTTTTCCTCGCCGAAAATCTCGATGGTGTTGCCGTAGCTTTTGCTCATTTTCTGGCCGTCAATGCCCGGGACGACGGCGACGTCTTCGCGGATGCGGGGTTCGGGGACCACAAACGTCTGGCCGTATTGTTCGTTGAACTTGATGGCGATGTCGCGGGTGACCTCGACGTGCTGCTTCTGGTCGCGGCCGACGGGCACGACGTTGGAATCGAAGATGAGGATGTCGGCGGCCATGAGGACGGGGTAGGCGAACAGGCCATGATTGGGGGAGATGCCCTTGGCGACCTTGTCCTTGTAGCTGTGACAGCGTTCAAGGAGACCCATGGGCGTGAGGGTGGAGAGCATCCAGGCCAGTTCGGTGACTTCGGGCACGTCGGATTGCCGCCAGAAGACAGCCTTGCGGGGATCGAGGCCGCAGGCGAGGAAATCGAGGGCGACGTCGAGGGTGTTCTTCCGGCGCTCGGCGGCATCGTAGAGCGAGGTCATCGAGTGGTAGTTGGCGATGAAATAGAAAGCTTCCCCTTGCTCCTGCAGTTCGATGGCCGGGCGCATCATGCCGAAGTAATTGCCGAGATGGAGCGCGCCGGAGGGTTGGATGCCCGAGAGAATTCGCATGGACGCGACGCTAACAAGGGGCGGGGGTGGGTTCAACGGTTTTGGCCGGGAGCACGTCTGGACGTCCTCCTTTTCCGCGGTATTTCGGGCGGCGACGCGTTGGCTGGGTGTTCTGGCGTGAGGTGGCGGGGTGTGATCCGATGAGAGCGGGAGGAGTTTCGGGGCGGCGGGGAATTCGTCGGGGTCGGCTGAAGGCGGGACTCCCGACCGGGTGAGGTGCGCGCCGGGATTGTTCAAGGAGAAGGGCCGAAACGCCGATGGTCTGCCTGAAGGTGTCGCCGATGGTTTACAATCTGATCTATGAGCAGCCCCGCCGTCACGGCGGGGTGGAGGTGGTTCGGACCCGGGCAGCGGGAGGGATGAGCGCGGAGGTTCCGGCCCGATGAGGATTGCGCCCCGCATTGTTGAGCGCGAAGGCGGTTCGGTGATCGCTTATTTCCTGCTCGCGCTGATCATCATTGGATCAATTGCCGGGTTGTACGCGTATTCGATCCACTGCCTGAGTTTGGCGCAGCGGCGGCAGGATTTTGTGGCGGCCTTTCAGGTCGCCGAGAGTGGTGCGATCCTGGGCTGCGCCGATCTGGAGCGCGCGAGCACGAACATGCCGGGAAATATCGCGGCGGCGTTGGCGGGCCAGAGTCCGCCGTACACCCTGAATGCGACGCTCAGTTCGCCGACGGAGGCGGTTTATGAACGGATCGTAACCGCCCCGTTCACGAATCATTCGGTAACGGTGCGCGTGCATCTCACGAATACGACGGCGGTCACGGGCGCGCGGGTGATGGCGCTCACGCAGGCGGGCGCGGTGCGGCAGACAGCGACGCTGTTCACGGAACTGGGGTTTGGCTGGGGCGCGGCGGTGATCAGCGACTCGCCGGGTGATTTTTCGACGGCGGTCAGCAAGGCGGCGGCGACAGCGGGCAACGTGGTGTTCCTGGGGGGAAGCGGCGGAATCCTGAACGTGGATGGCGGCGTGCTGGCGAACGGACGAATCAACGCCAGCGGCGCACAGCAGTTGTCGCGGCCGGGGGTGAGCAATTTGCGGGCGGGGCAGCGGGTTCCGCCGTCGTTTGCGATGGGCTACCAGCACACGGCGGCGCAGATTCCGGACTACTCGGCCAACGGGGCGGCGGACCAGTGGTT
>CAZUUP010000434.1:0-5388 GCA_964623105.1 uncultured Akkermansia sp. | reverse complement strand
CGGCGCGCTGGGACGGCGTCGCGAAGAGGGGGGCGATGATCGCGAGTTGATACGTCCGCTCCGGTGCGAGAGGGAAACGAGCTTTACCGGGGAAAGGCGGACCGGTATCGGTTGCTCCATGAAACTGGTGATTGGCATTCTGGGCGTGTGGGTGGCAATGGCTTCGTCTGCGGCGGGCGAGTTGCAGTTCGAGCCAATTGAGTATCAGCAGGGCGGCGTGACCTTGGAGGGTTTGCACGTGACGGACCGGGCGATGCCGGGGAAGCGTCCGGGCGTATTGGTGGTTCATCAGTGGCGGGGCTTGGGGGCGTATGAAAGGAAGCGCGCCGAGATGCTTGCGCAACTGGGTTACAACGTGTTCGCCGTGGACATTTACGGGAAGGGAATCCGGCCGGCGACGCAGCCGGAGGCGGCGGCGGAGGCGGGGAAGTTCAAGCGGGATCGGGCGTTGTTGCGGGCGCGGGTGCTGGCCGGTTTGGCGGTGCTGAAGGGGCATCCGCTGACGGATGCGACGCGTGTGGCGGCGATCGGCTATTGTTTTGGCGGGACGACGGCACTGGAGTTGGCGCGGGCGGGGGCGGAGGTGGCGGGGGTCGTGAGTTTCCACGGCGGGCTGGAGAGCCCGACGCCGGAGGATGCGAAGAAGATTCGCTGCCGGGTGCTGGCGTTGCACGGGGCCGATGATCCGTTTGTGTCGGCCGGGGAGGTGTCGGCGTTTGCGGCGGAGATGCGGCAGGCGCGGGTGGACTGGCAGTTTTTCAGCTACGGCGGGGCGGTTCACAGTTTTACCGACTGGAACGCGGGGAGCGACAATGCGAAGGGGGCGGCGTACAATGAAAAGGCCGACAAACGATCGTGGGAGGCGATGAAGGTCTTCTTTGCGGAGTTGTTCCGCTGAGTGGCGGAGGGCGGCACCGGTGCGCTGCGTGGGATCCAATTGACGGGGGTCCACCGAGAGAATCCGGCCGGGGGAAATCCCGCCGTTGACAAGCCCGGGTGTTTCGTTACCGTGTCGCCCCTTTATTAGTTACCGCATCAAATTATGCCGAATACGAAGTCAGCCGAACGCCGCGTGCGCAGCAGCGCCCGCAAAGAGGCCGTCAATCACAACCGGAAATCCACCCTCAAGACCGCCGAGAAGAAGCTGCTCGTGCTGGTGAAGGGCGGCAAGAAGGCCGAGGCCACGGCTGCGCTGCGCGAAGTCTCCTCCCAGCTGGACAAGGCCGCGAAGACGGGGGTCATGCACAAGGGCACAAGCGATCGGAAGAAATCGCGCCTCACCCAGCTCGTCAACACGGTCAAATAGCCGGCGGCGGCTGGTTGGCCGCACAACAAACTGTTTTCGCCTTTCCGCCTGACGCACGGAGACCCCGTGCGTCAGCTCTTTTTCTCCCCTGCAGCCGCGTCCTCCGGGGCGGCGATTCCCGCCTGGCGTTCGAGGGTGCGCACCCGGCGGATCAATTCCGGCAACTGGTTCAGCGCGAGGATCTGGCGTTTCATCTGCCGGTCCGGCATCGCGGGCGTGCCGAACCACTTGGCGCCCGGAGCGATTTCGTGCATGACGCCGGATTGCGCCGCCACGGTGGCCCGATCACCGATCTTGAGGTGGCCGGCGATACCCGCCTGTCCAGCGAGGGTGACGTAGTTGCCCAGCCGGGTGCTGCCGGCCACGCCGACCTGCGCCACGAGGAGGCAGTTCTCGCCGATGACGACGTTGTGAGCGATCTGCACGAGGTTGTCGATTTTGGTCCCGCGACCGATCACGGTGGGGCCGAGGGCACCGCGGTCTATCGTCACATTGGCGCCGATTTCCACGTCGTCGCCGATGACCACGTTGCCAACCTGCGGCACCTTGCGATGGATGCCGTGGTCGAAGACATAGCCGTAACCATCCGAGCCTACCACCGTGCCGGCGTGAATCCGCACGCGTTTGCCAACCACGGTGCGCGGATAGAGCGTCACCTGCGGAAACAACTGCACCTCCTCGTCCAGCCGGCAGTCGGGGCCCATGTGATTGTTGCCGACGAGGATGCAGCGCGGGCCGATCACGCAGTTGGCGCCGATGACGCAGTGCGGTCCGACGGTGCTGGTCGGGTCAATCCGGGCAGTCGGGTCCACCACGGCCAGCGGGTGAATGCCGGCGGGGTAGGCGGGCTCGGGAAAGAAAATCGGCAGCACCTGGGCGAAGGCGACGCGGGCGTATTGCACGCGGATCAGTGTCTTGCGGGTGGACTGCCGGCTGCCATCCACCAGAATGGCGGTCGCTTCGCCTTGTTCGGCCTGGGCGAAATAGAGATCGTTCTCGGCGAAAGTCAGGTCGCCGGCTTTCGCGGTCGCCGTGGGGGCGAAGCCGGTCAGCACCAGCGTCCCGTCTCCTTCGACGATTCCCCCGAGTTTGCGGGCTATTTCCGTGACGGTGAATGGCATGCAATATCTAAGTCTGGCTGACGGTGCCGGGTTCGGGGACTGATCGCCGACCACTCATTGCGAATGAGCGACAGACGAAATTTCGGATCAATCCGCCGAGCGTCCTCGTGTCTGACTCTTTCCAAGTCGTCAGTTGACTTGAAAAACGCGCGTCACTATAAAAACCGGGCAACCTAATTCAACACCTACTTTCGCCGATGCGGCAGCCAAACACCACGTCCGAGACCCGCGAACCAAGGGCGGCTGTGACGGCGGATGGGAGCTGGTTCGGCGCGCCGGTCACGACCGGCGAGGTCATGGTTGCCCGCGGGTAGAGCGGACGGTCGAAGCCGGGTCGGCGGGGCGGAGATTTAACTCGCAAGTTCAAACAACCAAATCGTTCAACAAATCGTTATGAGCAGAAAAATTCGTTACGGCATGGTCGGTGGCGGTCGCGGGGCGTTCATCGGCGCAGTACACCGGATTGCGGCCAACATCGACGGGCAGATTGAGCTGGTCTGCGGCGCGTTTTCCTCCGACC
This sequence comes from uncultured Akkermansia sp., assembly GCA_964623105.1. GTDB lineage: Bacteria > Verrucomicrobiota > Verrucomicrobiia > Limisphaerales > BJHT01 > BJHT01. The sequence goes on along the minus strand of CAZUUP010000434.1, from coordinate 2,441 downwards.
CCGAGCGATCCCGGGCCAGCGGAGCGGACCTGTTTCTGCCGGCCAACCGCTGCTATGGCACGTTTGAGGAGATGATCAAGGGTGAGGCTGCCCTGCCCGCCGACCAGCGGATGGACTTCATCGCGATCGTCACGCCCAACCACATGCACTTCCCGCCGGCCAAGCTCGCGCTGGAAAACGGGTTTCACGTCCTGAGCGACAAGCCGGCGACCTTCGATCTGGCCGAGGCCAAGGCGTTGCAGGCGCTGGTCAAAAAGACCGGCCTGCTCTACGGCCTGACCCACAACTACACGGGCTATCCGCTGGTGAAGGAAGCCAAGGACATGATCGCGGCCGGCAAGCTCGGGAAGATTCGCAAGGTTGTCGTCGAGTATCCGCAGGGGTGGCTGGCGACCCGGTTGGAGGCTTCCGGACAAAAGCAGGCCGCCTGGCGCACCGACCCGAAGCGCTCGGGCGCGGCCGGATCGATTGGTGACATCGGCACGCACGCCGAGAACCTCGCCGAGTACATCACGGGCCTCCAGATCAGCGAACTGGCCGCGGACATCACCACGTTCGTCAAGGGTCGCAAGCTTGATGATGACGGCAACGTCCTCCTCCGCTTCAAGGGCGGCGCCAAGGGCATCCTGCATTGCTCGCAGATTTCGGTGGGCGAGGAGAACAACCTGAACATCCGGGTTTATGGGGAACTCGGCGGCATCGAATGGCATCAGAAGGCGCCCAACACCATGCTCGTGAAGTGGCTCGATCAGCCGATGCAAACCTATCGGACGGGACTCGGTTATCTGGGCGCCAACGCGAAGGCGGCCACGCGCACGCCGCCGGCGCATCCCGAGGGCTATCTCGAAGCCTTCGCGAACATTTACAAAAACTTCGCCCTCGCCATTCGCGCCCGGCTGGAAGGACGGAAACTGGCCAAGGGCGAACCCGCCACGGACTATCCGAAGATCGAAGACGGCATCCGGGGCATGGCCTTTATCGAGGCGGTCGTAAAATCCTCGAAGGCAAATGCCGCCTGGACGAAGCTCGAAGCCTGAGTCCGCAATTTGTGGAACATTTCCGGCTGGCACGCGCGTTGGAGCGGGTGCCGGCCGGTTTGCTTTTTGGAGGGACAAGCGCCGGCTGTCGTGCGGAAGGGGCGCGTGATTTTCGCGAGCAAAGCCAGGGCGAACACCAAGAGGTGGGGCGGGCGCCGGTTGGAGGAAGTTGGAGCGGGCGAAGGGAATCGAACCCTCGTAGCCAGTTTGGAAGACTGGAGCTCTACCATTGAGCTACGCCCGCAACCGGAGGACACCTTAGCGAGGGCGCTTGCGTTGTCAATTCGCGTGCATGTATCTTCGCCGCCCAATGAGTTCTTTGCTGCTGACCGGCGGGCGCGTGATCGATCCCGCCAACCAACTCGACGCCACCCGCGATGTACTCGTCACGGACGGGCGCATTGCGGCCGTCGGTGCCGCCGGTGCGTTTGCGGTCCCGGCCGATGCCGTCCGGTGCGACGTTCGCGGCAAGGTGGTCTGCCCCGGTCTGATAGATTTGCATGTGCATCTGCGCGAACCGGGTCAATCGGCCAAGGAAACCATTGCCACCGGCCTGAAGGCGGCCGCCAAGGGCGGATTCACCTCGGTGGTTTGCATGCCCAACACCAACCCTTCGATTGACAGCGCCGCGGTGGTTGCGCTCATCCGGCAGAAGGCCGAGCAGGAAAACTCCGTCAACGTCTTCGTCACCGGCGCGATCACCAAGGGCATTGCGGGTGAGGAACTGGCCCCCATCGGCCAGCTTCACAAGGCCGGTGTGGTGGCCATCACGGATGACGGTCATTGTGTGCAGAACAACGATCTGATGCGCCGCGCCCTGGAGTATGCGCGCATGTTTGGCCTGCCGGCGATGGATCATTGCCAGGACTACTCGCTGGTGACCGACGGTGTGATGCACGAGGGTTACTGGAGCACGGCGCTCGGCCTTCGCGGCTGGCCGGCAGTCGGCGAGGAGGCGATCGTGCAGCGCAACATCCTGCTCGCGGAAATGACCGGCACGGTGGTCCATTGCCAGCACGTCAGCACGGCCGGGAGCATCCGCCTCCTGCGGGAAGCCCAGCAACGCGGGGTGCCGATTTCGGGCGAGGCGTGCCCGCACCATTTCACCCTGACTGATGCGGCGGTCGCCGGCAGCGAGGCGTTCTGGAAGGAAGACGGACGAAGCTTGTATGGCTACGATCCGGACCCGGCCCGGCGTCCGTCGTGGCCCGCGTACGACACTCATTTCAAGATGAACCCGCCGCTGCGCTCGGCCCGAGACCGCGAGGCCATCCTCGCCGGTTTGGCGGACGACACGCTGGCGATCTTGTGCAGCGATCATGCGCCGCACTGTGATTTCGAAAAGGAGGTCGAGTTTGATTATGCGCCGTTCGGCATCACCGGGTTGGAGAACGAACTGGCATT